>JAZPYP010000005.1:0-7672 GCA_045544255.1 Eubacteriales bacterium
TTTGTTTGGGCGAAAAAGATGCTCTCAAAACCTATTCTTCCTTGCGGAGGGTGCCCCTTGGGCATCCTTTTTTTATGCTTTTTTCACGATAAAGGTATCGGTAGAGAGAGTTTTTGCAGCGGTGCCATCGGCGAAGAGATAGCCATCAGGCAAAATGACCTCGCCGACTGCCATGGCAGGGGCTTCAAGATCCAAGATAATGGTTTCCCCTCTTCTTGCCCATTCCACCTTCACCTCTCCAAAGGGGAGGGTATGGGAAGCCTCCACATGGCCCACTGCAGAGGCAAAGATCGGCTTGATATTCACCTTATAAATATCGGTAGCATCGGGATTGATCTCCATGCCGCCAAGATAGCGATAGAACCAAGCGGAGATATCGCCCCAGAAATGATGGTTGCGGGAAGCGATTTGCTCCCCTTCTTGAGTAAACATCTCCCAAAGAGTGGTGGCGCCGCGAATGATCCAATTCCCATAGGAAGGAAATTCAGGGCGCAGCATCATATGAAGGGCAAGATCTGCCTCTCCCCGATCGGCAAGAACGCGGAAGATGACACGCCCGCCCAAAACGCCGGTCGCCATATGGTCGCCCGCCTTATGGATCAATTCCAAAAGCCGCCGGAAGGCATATTCCTCTTGATCCGCTTCAAAAATATGATGGAAAAGGCCCATCGCCTGACCGGTCTGGGTATCCCCCTTCATGATGCCATCTTGAATCAGATGGGTGCGGATAGAGGAAAGCATTTTTTCTGCAAAGGTTTCTGCTTGATTAGTTCCCTCTTGATCCTCCAAAACCTTGAAGATAAAGGCGGCTTTGCGGGCAATATCCAAGGCGGTGATGGAATCGGTAACAATCAGAGGGACATCGGGATCTCCGGAAGCTTTTGCCGGCTGGCACCAATCCCCAAGGCCGATGGCCAAGAGCCCCCGCTCATCCTTGCGGGTATCCAAATAGGAAAGATAGCGCTTGATGGGCTCATTGATCCCTTCGAAAATAGCAGGATCCCCCCGATATTGATAGGTGAAATAAGGAATCCAAACCAAAATGCAATCCCAAGCAGGGCCATTGCCCCAATCAAAGCCCCAGCCACCGGTGGGAATAATACCGGGCAGCGCTCCCCGCTCATCCATTGCTTTATAGATATTGCGCATCCATTCCTTATAGCTCTTCTCAGGATTCATATTCAAGAGCATCTGCTCCGCAGAAAGAGCGGCATCGGCAGTCCAGCCGTTTTTCTCCCGCTGGGGGCAATCGGTGGGGAAATAGAAGAAATTGGAATAATCGGAGCGCAGGGTGCATTCCTGCAGAGCATTGATCATCTGGTTATCGCACTTAAACTGTCCCATCGCTTTCAGATCGGAATGCATCACCCGATAAGTCAGGAGCTCTTCGGTAGCCTGCTCCTTGGTGATGCCTTCCACATAAACATAGCGGAATCCATGGTAAGTAAATCTTGCGGTATGCTCCGCCTTCCCGCCTGCGCAGATATATTCATCTTCCTGAAAACGATCCTTGGGATCAAAGCGAATATTGGCATAATAAGGCTGCCCATTGACCTTGGTTTCGAAATATTTCAAAACAACCTTTTGCCCTGCCTCTCCATCAATCGATAGGCGGCAAAGGCCGGAATCATTCACCCCAAAATCATAAACCCATCCCGACCCACGCTTTTTAATCTTCAGCGGTTTTCTCTCTTCAATATAAGCAATCGGCTCTGCCTCGCAGCGGCGAACTTCCCCTTTCGGGGGCTCCCGCAGAAGGGCAGGCGCCCATGCGCTATCGTCAAAATCAGGCAGATCCCATCCTTTTTGCTCCAAGCGGGCATCATAATATTCCCCATAATGAAAATCATTAAAAATGATGGGAGAAGGAGAAACCAAGGTTTGCTCATCGGATTCGATGAGTTCCACGCTGCCGTCCTCATAGATCAACTCCAGAGAAAAGAAAAGGGCCGGCGCCGATCTCCATGGAAGATCAGTGAAATTCCAGGTGCGCTCAATGGAGCTTTGCAAACCATTGCCCAAAAGAAAGCAAAGGGCATTTTTCCCTTCCCTTACCGGCAGATCATATTCATCATAATAAACATAGTCGTCGGGATTGGCCCGATAAGGCGCAAGGGGGCCTTTGGTTTTTTCTTCCCCATTAAGAAAAAGGGCATAAAGACCTAAAGCGCCTGCCTTTAACCGAGCGGCAATCAACCCCTCTTTTGCCATAAAGCTTCGGCGAAAATAATAGAGGGGAATATATTTTTCGCGGGTATTATATTCTTTGGTTGCGGCAATAAATTGATTTGGAAATTTCATCACTTATCCCTCCTTCGATTCGAGTATAAGGTTCACTCTATAAAATGTCAAGATTGAAAAAAACGACGACAAATAACCCACCCTTTTTAAAAAAATCCACCCCAAACTTGACGATTTTTTCTTCCCATATTATAATGAAGGCATCAAATAAAGGACGGCCCCATCATGATCATGAAAGACCTGCGGCTGCCGGCGGATCATACCCCCGAGCAGCTTCTTCGAAAAATTGAAAAGCAGAGCGGCATCAAGGCGCCCAAGTGGCGGATCTTGCGCCGCTCGGTAGATGCGCGAAAAAATCCTGTTTTGCGTATTTATACCATCGAAGCGGTGGGCAAAGAGCAATCCTTTGAAGAGCAAAAAAGCCTTCAGATCCCCGCCTCTTCTCTCAAGGAGCGCCCTCTCATTATCGGCAGTGGCCCTGCGGGGCTTTTTGCCGCTTATATTCTTGCAAAAGCGGGGGCCTCGCCCATTCTTTTCGAGCGGGGGCGCTCGGTGGAGGCGCGGCAGAGAGATATTCTTTCCTTTCAGCAAAGGGGCATCTTGAACCCTGATTCCAATGTGCAATTCGGGGAAGGAGGTGCGGGCACCTTTTCCGATGGGAAGCTCAATTCCGGCATCGGGAGCCCCCTATGCCGCGCGGTTTTAGAAATTTTCGCTTCTCATGGGGCGCCGAAAGAGATCCTTTATGAAGCCAAGCCCCATATCGGCACCGATAAGCTCCGCAGCACCGTTGCCTCTATGCGGGAGGCCATCATCAAGATGGGCGGCGAGGTGCATTTCGAAGAAAAGATGGAGCGGCTTTTGATTGAAGATGAAAAAATCATCGGCATCGAAACCACCAAAGGGCAATATAGGGCAGAGCATGTGATCCTTGCCATCGGCCATAGTGCAAGAGATACCTTTGAAATGCTTCAATCTTTAGGGTTGCCTCTGGAGCAAAAGGCCTTTTCGGTGGGGGCGCGGATCGAGCATCCCCAAAGCCTCATCAACGAGGCTCAATACGGGAAATATGCCCCCTTCCTTGGAGCGGCAGATTATAAACTTTCTTATCATACCGCCAAAGGGCGAGGAGTTTATAGCTTTTGCATGTGCCCCGGTGGAGTGGTGATCGGGGCGGCAGGCGAAGAAGGCGGAGTGGTTACCAACGGCATGAGCAATTTTGCAAGAGATGCAGAAAATGCCAACAGCGCCCTTTTGGTAGGCATCAGCCCCAAGGACTATGATCAAGGAGATGCCCTCGACGGAATGCGCTTCCAGCGCAGCATCGAGCAAAAGGCCTTTTCCATGGGTGGCGGCAGTTATAAGGCCCCTTGCCAACGATCAGAGGATTTTATGAAGAGGCAGAAAACATCGAATTTTGGCGCGGTGCGCCCCTCTTATCTGCCGGGGGTTACCCCCGCAAACCTTTGGGAGCTTTTGCCGCAATTTGCCTGCGAAAGCCTTCTTGAAGCGCTGCCGGTTTTTGATCGCCGCATTCGCGGCTTCCTGCTCCCCGATGCGATTCTTACAGGGCCGGAGACCCGCTCCTCTTCCCCCATTCGCATTCTGCGCAATGAAGCGCTCCAAAGCCCCAAAGCAAAGGGGCTTTACCCTTGCGGCGAGGGCGCAGGCTATGCAGGCGGCATCATGAGCTCGGCGGTCGATGGCATTCGCTGCGCCCTTGAAATTCTTAAATAGCAAAAAAACTCGACCAATTTCTTGGTCGAGTTTTTTCCTTATTCACGCTTTACCGTTTTATATTCTTACACTAAAATCTTTCCGACATTTGGGGCAGCATACCGTATGCTTCCCCTTCCTATAGGGCAGGCGCACCGTTGCCTTGCAATGGGGGCAGGTGCGATACCGATGGGTTTTGCGCTCGGCCCATTTGCGCTTTTGCAGATTAAAGAGGCTCTTTGCCTTACCGGAGAGCATCAGATATTTTCGATTTTCCCCTTGGCGCTTATAAAGATTTTTGGAAAAGGTGCGCCAGAGAAGGACCACCATGGGGATAAGGGCTAAAAAAGTAAAAACCTTCCAAAAGATCCCAAGGATCACCAGCCCCAGATAAACCCAGAGCAGCGCCATATTCAGGTGATCCACCCCATTGCGCCCCATCATAAATCGAGCAAATTTTTCGCGAAATTTCATTTTTAAAAACCTTCCTTCTGTTAGCAATAGGGGCAGCAGATCTTGGCAAGGCAGAGCGCAGTGCAAAGATGATTCATCAAATTGCCTTGGGGCATGGAAAAGCCCCGCCCATAGGTTTCATAAGCCATGCCGCTCATCTGAAGCCTTTGCAAAAATTGCTGATATTCCATATTGTTCGGCTCCAGCTCCACCGCCTTGCGGGCAAATTCCAAAGCCTGATTGCGATTGCCCACTCCATAATGGGCATAAGCCGAAAGGAAATACCATTCCCCATTGCGCTCGGTCATTCGATTGAGCACATTGAAGGCCTCTTGGAATCGGCGGTAATGCAGATAATTGCGCACAGCAGTAAATTCCGGCGAGGAGCCTTGGCGGCTGCTTTGCTGATAGCCGCCATACCGACCATATCCCCCATAGCCGCCGGTGGCCTTTCCTTGGCGGATCGCCTGAATTTCATCATAAGCGGCATTGATCTCTGCCATCTTTTTTTCTGCCAAGGCAGGATCCGGATGGATATCCGGATGATATTGCTTGGCAAGGCGGCGATAAGCTTTTTTCACTTCATCATCAGTTGCCGAGGAGGGGATCCCCAAAATATCATAGGGATTTGCACTCATTCTTTCTTTTCTCCTTTATCTTCTTTGGCGCGAAGCTGCTCATATTTGCTCCAAACCCCCGAATAGAGGATATTGCGCAAAAGATCAAGATGCTCCACCAAAGGAAGCCGCTCCAAAACAAGCGCGCATTCGCCAAGGGCGCCTTTCAGCATCTCTTCAACCCTTTTTTCAAAATCTTCCTCTTCTGCATAAGGAATAAAAGGATTATAATTTTTCTTCTTTTTATCTTTAGGCAGATCCTCATAGGCATCCATCCAATAGATGAAATGCCCCAAAGCATCGCCCAATCGGTAGCAATCCTCTTTCCAGCGATCATTGCGCCAAGCAAAGATCTGCCCAAGCATCTGCCCAAAGGCATTGGCGGCGCTATCCAGCTCCTTCAGATTGCGCACCTCAATAGTCTGCAGCGCCTTGAGGCTTGCTTTAATGGCTTTGGCCTGCCGCGGATATTGCTCTTCCAGAGCGGGAATGAATTTTTTCAGTTGCTTTGCCGCCATCAGCGCCCGCTTGCTGCCTTCATCTTCCCAATCGTCCATCAGATTATAATAGGCAAGAATCAAATTCATGGCGGCGCCATAATCAATGGCTTCATTTTCCGCCATTTTTCGCGCCTTTTTCGGATGAGGGGCGCATCTGCCCTCATGCACCTTGGTTTTGGGATCATAAAGATCGGCAAGGAGCAGAACCATGAAGGTCATATCGTAATTAAGAGTCAGCCGCCCGAAATTGCCAAACTGCTCTTTCAGGCTGCGGCAGAGGCCGCAATAATAGCTGCGATAGAGCTCCTTTTGGCTCTCTTCCAACCGATCCATATTTGCCACCACATAGCCAAACATCTGCGCCTCACCGCCTTTCTTTGATAATATTATCATACACCCTCTTGATAGGTTTGTGTTGAACAAATTGTAAATTTTAAGAAAAAATCCTTTCATATCCCCCTTTTTTGCTCCATAAGATGATATAAAAAGGAGTGATAGAGCATATGGCAATTAAAATTGTGATTGATCCGGGGCATAATCCCCAAGGAGTAAATGCGGGGGCGGAAGGGTTTGGCTATCGGGAGCAAGACCTTGTTTATGAAATCGCCACCCGCCTTGCAGATCTTCTGCGGCAAAACGGGAATTTTGAGGTGCGTCTTACCCGCACCTCTCCCACTCAGGTACTGGGCACCTCCAATGCCACAAGCCTTCAGGAGCGGGTGCGCATCGCCAATAGCTGGCCTGCTGATTATTTTATCAGCCTCCATGCTAACGCATCCGTTAACCCCGAAGCCAAGGGCGCCGAAGTTTATACCTATGCCGATAGCGGCCCTGCCCATGAGCTGGCCCTCTCCATCCAAGAGGCCTTGGTGAATGAAATGGGGATGAGAGATCTGGGGGTTAAAACCAATCCCGCCCTTTATGTGCTCCGCCGCACCGCTATGCCGGCAGTATTGGTGGAGCTTGGGTTTATCACCAATGAGGAAGATGTGCAAAAGCTTGCAAATGATCCCGATGGCTTTGCCCGCGCGGTTTATAACGGCATTTTGGACTATTTTGATTTAGATTAAGCAAAAAACTGCGGTGTAAAATTACACCGCAGTTTAATTTTAGTCTTTTAAAAGAGGCTCAAGAACCTTTGCAACCTCGCGATAATCATCCACGCAGAAGAATTTCATTTCGGATTTATAGACCGATTCATCGTTGCCGCCGGGGCCATAATCATCGCCCACATAAGCAATCTCTTCATTTTTAAATCCATGCTCTTTAGCAAAAAGATCCAAGGCATAGAATTTATTGAAGGGCTTGGGTGCCATATCAAAAGAGGAAGTTCCCCCAACGAAAACATTATATTCGGGAAAGGCGGCGCAAACCTCTTCATAGATGGCTCTTCTCTTCTTGCGATCGGGATCATAGGCAAGCTTATCTTCCAAAACCGCTTTGGTGCCCAAAATAGGAATGGTTACCGCGCCGCTTGCATGGAATTCCACGCTCTCGCCGGCAAACTCCTGCCAACCGTATTTCTCCCGCATACCGGCAACAACCTTTTCCACATGCTCCCGATCGCAGGGCGCCACCTCATCCCGAATAAATTTCAGGGCTTTGGTTTCGGGATCATAGATGGCATACTGCATTCCGTAGTTGCCAACAATATCGATGGGATAATGATTCATCTGCTCAAAGATGCGGTTGCAAAGGCCTGCCCCCGCCATGATCAGCTTATATTTTTTCCCCAAGCGATCCAGCATATGGGCAGTTTCTGCCGAAAGCTTGGATTTATGCTGAGTAAGGGTGCCGTCTAAATCAAAGGCTACTACTTTAATGTTGTTCATTTTTTCGCGCTCCTCCATTGACATTTTATTTCATCTTTTTTATAATAACATCATGATTGATATCGGTCAATAGTTGACTAAAATATCGACAAACGATCAAACACGATCACGGAGGCCACTATGTTCAAATCAGAACGTCAGGAAAAGATCATCACCCTTCTAAAAGAGCGTGACTATGCAAGCGTAGGGTTACTTTGTTCTTTGCTTTTTGCAAGCGAACCCACCATTCGGCGGGATCTAACTGCTTTAGAGCGGGAGGGGCTGATCCGCCGCAGCCACGGCGGAGCCATGCTGGTGCGGGATGAAATTTTTC
>JAZPYP010000006.1:0-13368 GCA_045544255.1 Eubacteriales bacterium
CAGTATTCCTGCGTTCTTCGACAAACATGGATCAAAAAATTCTTGATCTGTCAGGTCAAAGAGTTTATCACGCTTGCCTTTTTCTGAAAGGTGAAGTGTGATATTTGCAGTAAGGCTGGCGCCTTACAAAAATGAACACAAGCAAGGCGGGAAAAGGCATCGTGAAAAACCGTGACAGGTTCGAGTCCTGTCACCCTATAAGAAAAGACAAGTTCCGATAAAGCAGATGGCAACGCCGATCAAAAGGGATTTGGTGGGTTTCTCCTTTAAGAAGATCCAGCCTGCCGCCGCTGTAAAAACAATGCTGCCGCCGTTAACAATGGGATAAACAATGGTTGCCGGCAGATTGGAAGCACTATTGAGCTGCAAAAGATAGGAAAGCCCGCTCAACAAGGCGGAAGCTGCCAAAAGCACAAGGGAGCGCCAATCGGTCTTTTGGGCAACTCTTTCTTCCTTCTTAAAGAAGCGATAATAGAGCAAGATCCCGCCGCAGAGGAGCACCTTGACCATGGCAGTCAGGATCACATAAGCAGAAGAAGAAACCCCTTGCGCGCTGATCTGATGCTCCTTGGAAATCACACTTACAAAACCATTGAGCACAAAGATCGCCGCGCAGCAGAGAATGATCTTCATTGAGAGCTTCTTTTTATCGGAATAGATCAAGAGCGCCGCTCCTGCAATCAGCAAGAGCCCCGCCATCCTCCACCAGGAGAATTCTTCATCCAAAAAGAGCAGCCCCCAAAGATAGGGGATCATCATTCCGCCGGTCATCAGAAAGAAGGAATAATAAGCGGTATTACCGGCAGCCAGAATCTGAAATCCAATAAAGGTATAAAGAATAGCAAGGCCGGTCATTATGAGGGCGAGAATGCCGGAAAAGGGGGTGAACTCAAAGCGGCAGCCGTTAATGAAAAAGAAGATCACTACCGTGAAGAGCCCGATGAAAAAATTAAACCGAAAGACCTTCTTCGGGGAATGGCCCTCCCGCTTTTGGTAAAGGCCTGCGATGAGAAAATCCACCGCCAAGAGCATGGCGGATAAAATCAATAAAGCTAAATCCATATTTTTTTACCTCTAAGAGGATCATATCATATATTTTTTTGCATTTCTATTGATTTTTGCGCAAAAAATATGTTAAAATCGGCATGAAAAAGATTTTTTGAAAGGAGCGCTTTCGGATGGAGCCCCAAACCCTTTCTTTCCCGGCCATCGAGCCTTTTCAATTTTCCATCACCCATCATCCCCATGTTCTTCCGCTGGAGATCAATGATTCCCATATTCATGATCAATGCGAGATCTATATCAACTTGAGCGGAAAGGTTTCCTTTATGGTAGAGGGGCATCTTTATCCGGTGGAGCGAGGGGATTGCATTATCACCCGCCCCTTGGAATATCACCATTGCGTTTATCGGGAAATAGAGCCCCATGAGCATTATTGGATCCTCTTCTCCTCCAAGGGAAATGAGGCCCTGCTCGCTCCCTTCTTCGAGAGGCCGAAGGGAATCGGCAACCGCATTGTGCCAGCCAATAAGGAGCGGCTTTTAAAGCTTTGCCAAACTTTAGAAGAAGCCGCCTCCCCTTTAGATCAGTATACCGCATTTTTTCGCATTCTGCAATATTTAAAAGAGGGCACCGCTCCCAAAGAAACCGACCTGCCGGAAGAGATGCAAAAAGCCCTGCACTCCATCAACGAAAACTTCCGCTCGCCCCTGCGAATGGAAGAGTTGGCAAAAGAGCATTTTTTGAGCATCAGCACCATGGAGCGGCAATTTAAAACCCATCTGGGCGTTTCGCCCATGGAATACCTTCGTAAAAAACGCTTAAGCTTCGCCGCAAGCCTTTTGGCCGAGGGCGAAACCGTTTCAAAAGCTGCAATGGAAAGCGGCTTTACCGATTCTTCCCATTTTATTGCTCTCTTCAAGCGCCAGTTCGGCAAAACTCCCCTCCAATATAAAAAAGCTCTCCAAAACAATCCATAACTAAATCTCCATTCCCCATCCCACCAAAAAGCCTTCAAAAAGGATGCAGAATTTGGTTTTAGGATCCCGACGGCGTATGCAGATACGCCGAGCGGTCATAAAAGCGAATAATAAAAAGAGTGCTCCGAGGAGCACTCTTTTTTATGGTCTGCGCTTTTACATTTAGATTTCGGGGATCTCAATTTCTACCTCGCGGCCTGCTGCAGAGCTCTTCACGATACCATCCAGAATTGCCTGGTTATAAAGGATCTGGGAAGAGGGAACAGGAGCGGCAGTGCCGTTCTTATGGGCATCCAGGAAGGAGCGGATCTTGAGATAGAAAAGGCTATCCTTGGTCTTCAGAATGGGGATCTCGGTCTGGCAGCCCTTACCGGCAACATCATGATAGATGGTCATAGCGCCGCCAACGGTGCCGTTCCAGCACTCGGTGGAGGGGATCCGCAGAGAGCCCTTGGTACCCATGATGATGGTATCACCCGGAGTATCCAGATTCATAGCCCAAGCAATACGGAAGTCGAGAGTGATGCCGCCTTCGAGGCGGATATAGCCTGCTGCGAAATCATCAACGCCGAAGATCTCTTCATAGCCGGCCTTATCTTCAGCTTCCCAATACTTTCTGCTTTTACCGAAGAAATCGGTCTTGATACCGGTAACGGTGAGGGGCTTGGGATAGCCGATAGCATTGAGAACCATATCGAGAGAATAGCAACCGATATCGCCCAATGCGCCCAGTGCGCCCTTATCAGCCTCGATGAAGGAGGTGCCGAAGGGGGTGGGGATACCGCGACGGCGGCCGCCGCCGGTCTGGATATAATAGATATCGCCCAGCTCGCCGGACTCAACGATCTTCTTGATCATCTTCATATTTTCATCCATTCTGGGCTGGAAGCCAATGGAAAGCAATCTGCCGGTTTCCTTCTCCACTCTCATAACCTCAGCGGCCTCTTCGAGAGTAACGGTGAAGGGCTTCTCCAGCATAACATCCACACCGGCCTTCATGGCCTGAATGGCGCAGGGAGCATGCTGAGAGTTATAAGTACAAACAGATACAACATCCAGATCTTCCTTCTCCAGCATCTCTTCAGTGCTCTCATAGCAAGCAGCGCCTTCAACACCCATATTCTCAAAGAACTTTGCAGCCTTGCCGGGGATAATATCGGAGCCTGCCACGATCACAACATCGGGGCACTTCAGATACTGCCTTACATGGGATTCTGCGATCCAGCCGCAACCGATGATACCAACACGAACGATCTTGCTCATATCGATCTCGGGGCCGGCTTTTTCTACATTGAAATCCAATGCTTTGTCTTTAACCAATTCAGCCATGATTCAATACCTCGCTTTATAAATTTATATTGGTTTGGTTTTATTTTATCTCTTTTTCGTAGAAAGGTCAATGGTTTTGCCATATTTTTATCAACTTTTTTCCTCCCCATCATATATTAAAAGCAAGAAAGGAGTTGTTTTCAATTTATGACGATTATCACCATTCGCCCCGGCGACACCCTTTATTCTATCGGAAAACGGTTTGGCATATCGGTAGAGCAGTTGGTGGCGGCCAACGGGATCGATCCCCATCGATATTTGGTGGTTGGAGATAGCCTCATTATCCCTTCCCCCGAGGAGAAGAGCGGGCCCATTGCCATCAACGGGGTGGCCTACCCCTTCATTGATCGCACCGCTTTGCAAAAAGCCCTTCCCTACCTGACCTATCTTTCTATTCTTTCCTATACCTTTGAGGAGGACGGAGAGCTTGAAGCACCCAAAGGAGATGAAGCCCTCATCAAAATGGCAAGGGAGGCGGGGGTAGCGCCCATTATGGTGCTGACCACTGTTGGAGAAGAAGGCGGGTTTAATAGCCGCCTTGCCGCCGAGCTGCTTCGTTCCCCTGCGGCCCAAGAGGATCTCGCCCGCCAGGTAAAGAGCACTCTTTCAAAAAAAGGGTATCATGGCCTTACGATAGATTTTGAATATATCCCCGCCGAATGGAGGGAAGCCTATTCCGCTTTTATCGAAAAAATGAAAAACGAGATTGCGCCGCGGCCTCTTTTTATTGCCCTCGCGCCCAAAACCCAAGCCCACCAAAAGGGGCTCCTTTATGAAGGCCACGACCATAAAGCCCTTGGAGCGGCCGCCGATCAGGCCATTTTGCTGACCTATGAATGGGGCCATACATTCGGGCCGCCCATGGCGGTAGCGCCCATTGATCAGGTGCGCCGTGTGGCCGATTATGCCCTCTCGGAAATCCCTGCCGATAAGCTTCTTTTGGGGCTTCCCAACTATGGGTATGATTGGGCTCTTCCCTATGAGCGCGGCTATCCGGCTCGCTCGGTGGGCAATCATGAGGCGGTGGCTATCGCCCGCAAATACGGTGCAGAAATTCAATTTGATGAAGCGGCGCAAGCCCCCTATTTCCGCTATTTCGATAAGCATGGCCGCCGCCACGAAGTTTGGTATGAAGATGCAAGAAGCTATCAGGCAAAGCTTTCTCTTCTTAAAGAAAAGCAACTGAACGGAGCCTTTATCTGGAATCTGATGCGCTTTTATCAGCCCCTTTTCACCCTGCTGGGAGAGCAATTCAACATTTTAAAACCACCTGAAAACCCATTATGATTTTGGGTTGTTTCACCATCGGTCCTTTCTGAAAAAAGCGGCGCCACCCAAATGATTTGGGTGGCACCGCTTATTTATTTATTTATTTTTAAAGCGAATGGTTTTGATCTCGAAGGGGCGGAAGGTGAGCGCTCCTTCCTTTGAAAGAGCGCATAGGGGCTCTTCTTTCAGATTTGCCTCATAAGCGATGAGCTCTTCGGGCAACTGCAGGGTTGCCGTTGCTTCTTTGCCGCTTTGCTCAACCAAGCGATAGATAAAGCCATCTCCGTCCTCGGCCTGCTTGCAGGCAGAGATCGCAACTGTTTTTGCAAAAAGGGCGGGCATTTCGGGAAGCTCTGCCTCGCCGCCCACCCCATAAAGGGTGGCCTGATAAGATGCGCCATCCTCGCAAACACTGCTCTCGGCAAAGGGCCCTTCATAGGAGCAAAGGGCATATTCAAAATGATGGTCTCCCGCATCCCGCATTCCATAAAAATCGGTCATGGTATAAGAGGGAGGCTCATGGAGATAGGTGGCAAGGGTGGGGCTGCGCAGAACCGTCATTTCAATGCAGCCATCCTCAATATGGTAGCAGGGCGTTCCCTTATTCAAGAGAGCAAGGCTGCTTTTTTCCCCCTCAATCCCCGCCCAATGGATGGCGGGATAATCGCCGTTGGCGGCCGCCCAGTTGGATTTACCCTGCTCATCAACGATGGTGGGGGCATAGGGTTTGCGCTCCAACTGACCATAAGGAATTTCATAGATGGCCTTTCCGCACGCGGCGGCAGGGAAAGCAAGAGTAATGCGATGGTTTTGGCAATCCCAATTGATATCGGCAGAAAATTCCACCCGCTTTCGCCCCTTGATCAGCGAAACCGAATAGGTGCCCTGATAACCATTGAGGGAATAGGCCCAAAAATCGGGGCGCACTTGGAAGGTGAGCCGCTGGCAATCGGCGCTGCGCTCAATAGATAAAAGTTGGGTGCGGCAGGCAAGGCCTCTTCTGCGGCGATCTTCGGAAAGGGTGGTCCAAGGGGAGCCTTCATCATGCTCCAGAATCCATTCACCCACCTTATATTTCCCTTCCTTGGCAACCGCCCGCTCAAGACGCTTATCATAAACCTCGGTAATTCCGTTAAAATCGGCGGTGATGCGGAAGAATTCGTTCTCGATAGTATAAAGCCCGCTCTCCTTCTCAACGGCAGCACTGGTATCATCGTTTTGAAGCACAAGAACCGTATTGGCGCTTGCATTGCGCTCAAAACGCAGGATTTCCTTCTCGAAAGCTTTTTCATCGGTGATGGGGTAAAGGGTGCGGCTGCTGAACGGCTCAAGATCCTCGATGGCGATCCGCAGATAGCAATCCTCCCCCCGATCGATTGCCTCGATGATAGGCGCCCGATTGCCCTTTTCATCCACTAAAGCAACATTCTTTTTGCAAAGGATCGAGATCTCGCCCGAAACCTTGCGGCCATAGGGGTTGATCACCGAAAAGCACCCCTCTTTTTCTTTCACGCAAAGGGAAAGTTGCTCGATCTCCTGCTTCAGAAGGGCCTCCTCGATCCCATCATGAACCTCCATCAATTCTTCGTAAGCTGCGTCTACCATAGTGCCGGTAACTGCATCATGAAACATGGTAAAGAGCGCTTGATTCCAGATTGCTTGCAGCGCCTCTTTTGGATAGGGCGCGCCCTTGCGGCTATTCATGGCAGCCAAAGCCTCCAGCCCATAGATGCGGCTTTCTGCCTTACGCACCCGTTGCTTGGCCTTGATTCGGGTTACATAGCAGCCGGTATTATTGCAATTAGCCTCAGGGGAAGGATGAATCCCATCGGCAGGAGGCGCCTCTGCCCCATCGATCACATCCTGATAATACCGATGGGCAAATTCATTGAAATTGGAGAAATAAATGTTATATTCCTCTTTATGCTCTCGGATCCAATCGAAGATCCCTGCATAGGGCACAATCTCCTCGCCCCCCAATGTGATCGTGCCCTTCAGTTCCTCGGAGGCGGTGCGGGTTTGGTTAATCTTCAAGGGCGCACGGCCCGCTTCCATAAATGCGCGATCGACTCGCTCCCCATTGCAAACCCCGCAGGGAACTGCAGGATTCCCCTTGCAGGCAGGGCAGGGGCGATATTTGGCAAAGCCGCCGCTGGCACCGACCGACTTATTTTGCACCTGAGCCACAACGCTTCCGTCCAGCCCCTTCCAATAGTTTCCTTTCAGAGGGCTATATGCCACATTATAAACCCAATTCACCCCAAAGCCTCTTGCGATCTGGGGCAGCTGGGCGCTATTGCCGAAGGCATCGTTGCGATCCATGCCATCGGCCCGATAATCAAATTCATTCTTTAAATATTCATAGCCATAAAGGAAATTGCGGATAAGGCTTTCCCCTTCGATCATATTGGAATCCACTATGTTATGGCCGGTAAAGGGGATATGGATCCTTCCCTCCTTTAAAAGGGAAGCGATCTCTTCCCGCCGCTCAGGGTTCTTTTCCAAAAACTTATCTAAAACAGCCACACACTCGATGGTAAACTTATATTCAGAATGCTCCGCCGCCATCTTCAAGTTATCTGAAATATAAAGAGCCTCCACCTGCGCATAAGAGATATAATGCTCCCCCTTATGGATAAGATCCCGATCAAAGCATCGGCGCCAGGTAAGGTCATGATGATTGCTTACAAAGATAGGAAGATCTTGCTTTTTCAAATTTATCACCTCTATTTTATCATAGCATCTTTTTAAAAAATCTGCTATCAATTCCTTGTTCCCTTTTATTAAATATTTGCTTTTTAATATTTAATGAAAAATCATCCATATTTGCATTGTATTCTTTTATCTCTAATGATAAAATAATATAAAAGGAGGGGTTTTCGATGAAATTGCAATATTTTGGCACCGGCGCAGGAATGGGCATTCCGGAAATCTTTTGTTCCTGCCGTATTTGCGAAAATGCCAGAGCCCTGCGAGGCAAAGAGATCCGTACGCGCTCTCAGGCGGTTTTGGATGACACTTTAGGAATCGATTATTCGGTAGATACCTTTCTTCATACCCTTTATGGCGGTCTCGATATGCGAAAGATTCGCCATATCCTGATTACCCACGGGCATCATGATCATTTTTTAACTGCTGATATCCTGAGCCGCCCCCTTTGGGAGGGGGAGCCGGTGCGATTTTATGCATCGGAAAAAAGTGGGATAGGACTTGCGAAAAATATCGAAAATACCGAACGCGCCTATGCGGAAGGGCGCCGAATCCGCACCAGCGATTTCAAGGCAGAAATCCATTCGCTCCACCCCTTTGAGCCGATTGAAATCAACGGCTATGAAATAACGCCCCTCCCCGCTAATCATGCCCCCGCCATCGATCCCTTGCTCTTTATCATCCGCAAAGGGAATAAAAGCCTTCTTTGGTGCCATGATACCGGTCTGCTCAAAGAAGAAACCAAAGAATATTTAAAAAAAGCAGCGCTGCAATTTGATTTCGTCTCCCTTGATTGCACCCTAAAGCGAGGCTTTCCGATCACTAACCACCATATGGATTTGGATCGTTGCATTGAAACTGCAGATTTTCTGCGAAAGCATCAGCTCTTAAAGAGCCACTCTACCATCGCATTAAGCCATATCGGGCATTTGGTGGAGCAAACGCATGAAGAATTAGAAGCGGAGGCTTCTCCATACGGAATGACGGTTGCTTACGACGGAAGAATCTTTGAAATTTAAACTAAAATAGGCTATAAAAAATCTGTTGATTTTTTATAGCCTATTTATTATCTATTCAATTTTTCATCAATTGCTTTCGCGGCCTGCTTTCCGGCGCCCATAGCTAAAATAACGGTAGCAGCTCCGGTAACCGCATCGCCTCCGGCATAAACCCCTTCCCGAGAAGTGAGCCCTGTTTCTTCTTCGGTTACAATGCAGCCCCGCTTATTGGTTTCCAAACCGGGGGTAGTGGCGCGGATCAAGGGATTGGGAGAGGTGCCGATCGCCATAATGATCAGATCCATCTCCATCAAAAATTCGCTATTCTCCTTCACTACCGGTCTGCGGCGGCCGGAAGTATCCGGTTCTCCAAGCTCCATTTCAACGCATTTAAGGGCCACTGCATTTTGGTGCTCATCGCCCAAAATCTCGATGGGATTGGTAAGGGTTTTAAAGAGGATCCCCTCTTCGATGGCATGGTGAATTTCCTCTTTTCGGGCAGGAATTTCATCCATAGAGCGGCGATATACAATAGAAACCTCTTCCGCGCCAAGACGCTTTGCGCACCGCGCGGCATCCATCGCCACATTTCCGCCCCCGACTACCGCGACCTTTCGGCCTCTTTGAACGGGGGTTTGGCTATCGCGCTCATAAGCCTTCATCAAATTCACTCTGGTGAGGAATTCATTGGCAGAGCAAACCCCTTTCAGATTTTCGCCGGGGATTCCCATAAAGCGGGGCAGGCCTGCGCCGCTTCCGATAAATACCCCTTCAAAGCCCTGCTCAAATAGCTCATCGATGGAGAGCACACGCCCGATCACCATATTGGTTTCCACCTTCACCCCAAGAGCCTTCAGCCCTTCGATCTCTTTTGCAACAATGGCTTTGGGAAGACGGAATTCGGGAATTCCATAAACCAATACACCGCCGGGCAGATGCAATGCTTCAAAAATCGTTACCTCATAGCCTTTTTTGGCAAGATCGCCTGCGCAGGTGAGCCCTGCGGGGCCGCTTCCCACCACTGCGATCTTTTTCCCGTTGCTTTGGGGCTTCTTCATGGCTTCTTTTGCATTTTGCATATGCCAATCGGCAACAAACCGCTCCAGACGCCCAATGGCCACCGGCTCCCCCTTAATTCCGCGAATGCATTGGCCTTCGCATTGGTTTTCTTGGGGGCATACGCGGCCGCATACTGCGGGCAGCGAGCTGGAAGCGCTCAGAATTTCATAAGCGCCTTCAAAATCCTCTTCCTTAATTTTGCGAATAAAGGCGGGGATATTGATCTGCACAGGGCACCCGCCCACACATTTCGGATTCTTGCAATCCAAGCAGCGCTCGGCCTCTGCCAAAGCCTGCTCTTTGGTATAGCCAAGGGCCACCTCTTCAAAATTCTTATTGCGAATATCGGGGGCAAGCTCCGGCATTTTTTGCTTTTCCAAACTCATATTTGCCATCACTCTGCCTCCTTTTTAAAGAGGTTGCACCGATCCTGCTCAAAGGCATGATAGGTGCGGCCTCGCTCCATGGCCTGATCGAAATCCACCAAATGGCCATCAAATTCCGGCCCATCAACGCAAGCAAACTTTGTTTCTCCCCCAACGGTGATGCGGCAACCGCCGCACATACCGGTGCCGTCAATCATGATCGGGTTCATGGATACAACGGTTTTAACCCCGTATTCCTTCGTCAGCTTACATACAAACTTCATCATGATCAAGGGCCCGATAGCGATAACTTCATCATATTCATGCCGCTCTAAAAGAGCCTTCAACGCATCGGTTACCAAGCCCTTTTCGCCATAAGAGCCATCATCGGTCATCAGAGCAAATTCCTCGCTGGCAGCGCGGAAATCCTCCTCCAGGATCACCAGATCCTTATTGCGAAAGCCCACAACGCTATCCACAATAATTCCCTTTTCCTTCATGCCCTTTGCCACCGGCAAGGCAATGGCGCAGCCAACACCGCCGCCCACTACTGCCACTCTTTTCAGCCCCTCCATTTTGGTAGGGTTGCCGAGGGGGCCCACAAAATCGGCCAAGGAATCGCCCTCCTCCAGCCGATCAAGCTGCATGGTGGTGGCACCGACAATTTGATAAATAATGGTTACGCTTCCGCCTTCCCGATCATAATCGGCGATGGTCAGGGGGATCCGCTCCCCCCGATCATGCGCTCTTAATATAATAAACTGGCCGGCGCGGGCTTTTTTTGCCACTGCCGGTGCTTCAATTACCATTTTGGTAACGGCTGGGTTCAACCGCTCCTTTTTCAAGATCCGATACACTTGATCTCAACTCCTTAATTTCCCTTTTGTTTACCGCATTATTATACAGAATAAATCCCCATTTGTAAATCATCTGGCGGCATTTTTCGAAAAAATTCGGCAGAAGGGGCAATCTGCTCCTTCTGCCGATTGATTTTATCGATATGAGATCTCCACATGGGCGCCGGGATATGTATAGGCTTGGGTGAGGATATTGGTATCCACATTCCCGATCTTCACATAGAACCGCTTCCCGCCGGAGGGAGAAACCTCCATAAAGGTGCGGAAATTATTATTATCCACCAGCGGCTCTTTAAATTGCTCATAGATTTCGGGATATTCCAAAGAGAAGATATCGGCAATGGTTGCCCCATCGGCCACCATCAATTCTCTTTTTTCCATATTCTTTCCTTCAGGCAGCCCCGATACCGATACATAGATCGGCACAAGCTCCTTCTGATCTCCATACATCCCGAAAAAGACCGCTGAAAGAATTCCCACTGCCGCAACCAACGCCGCCGCAAGGGAGATCGCCCAATGCTTTGCGATCCATCTGCCGCATTTCATAAAGGCATTTAAAATAGCGCTCATTAATCTTTATCCTTTGCCTTTTCGGCTTCTGCAGCAGCAAGGCCGGCTTCGATCTCTTTATCGGTAACCGCCTGAAGAGTTTCGGTAACCTTTCCTTCAGTCAAAGCAGTGCGGAAGCCGCTCATAATATTATCATAGGTCTGCGCATATCTGCTCATCGGCCAATCGGCGGCGGCAGCCTTGCCGATCAAAGCGCCTCTGGCTTCATCCATTTTAGTGAGGCCGTTTTCATCATAATAATTGGCGTTGGCGCTGATAGTGCCTTCGTTCTTTACCAGATTATAGAAATCTGCGCCTTGGAAATAGTTGGTGATCAGCTCGATCATCATTTCGGAGCAGCGCATATCTGCATCGTTGAAGAAGGTTCTGGATACATAAACACCGTTGCTCAGCTCGCCGATGAAGGCGCCCTCTTCCCGCTTACCGGTGGGGGTAGCGGGGAAGCCGATAACCTTCACATCATCTTCGGAAAGCTGCCCGCCGAAGGAATCGGAGGGGGCCACGATCATCGCTGCTTTTCCATCCAAGAAAGAGGATACAGCAGAATCAAAAGAGGTATTATAGCAATCTTTGGTAAAGGCGCCGGCCTTCTCCAAGGTCTTAACCGATTTTACTGCGCGCTCCCAGCTGGATACAACGCCGAAGGAAGGCATATAACTATGCTCCGCAGTACCGCCCTCGGAAAGAATCATCTCTTCCATAAAATAATCAAGGCCCTGATCGGCAAATCCTGCGGCGATAGGAGTATAGCCCTTTTCTTTCAAAACAGGGATAGCTGCCATGATATTTTTCCAGGAATCGGGATTTTCAAGCTCCAATTCTTTAAAGAGGGTGCGATTATAATAGAGCCCCTGATAGCTTCCGTAGAGAGGAATCTTATAGTTGCTCAGATCCTTTTCCTGGGAAAGGGTGATCACTGCATCGGATACATTCTCCATCAGAGTAACGAAACGATTGCGCATACCCTGCAGGTCGATCAAAGCGCCATCATCGATCAGATCGGTGATAAACTCCTGCTCCCCGCTCACAACGCAAGCGATCTTACCATTGGCCACCTTGCGCTTGAATTTCTTCAAAGCCTTCCCTTCGGTAGGAATAGTGGTAAATTCCAAGGTTACATTATTGAACATTTTAAAATCTTCGATCCATACGCTCAATACCGATTCCCAATCGCTCCAATTTTCCACCGAGGAATCGATGGGGAGCGCAACAGTCATGGTAATGGGCGCCATATCTTCGGAGAATTCAACCTCTTCAGAAGAAGAGCAACCGGTAAACATGGTTAAAGATAAGATCAAAACCATGATGAGGCTTAAAAATTTGATTCCTGTTTTCATAGAGAAACCTCCACCTTTTATTATCTTTTAATATATTAACATAAAAAGATTATAAAATAAAGGTTTTTTTGAAAAATATTTTAGGATTTTTTTATTTTATTCCTCAAAATTTCAAACCATTCCACCAGCTGAAACTTCACCGCTTGGATTTGGCCCTCTTTTTGCATGAAATTTGTTGGCCCTTCTCCTACCGCGAAAGCCATCTTCTGCTCCCCTTCCTCATTGCTCACCGCCGGTGATAAGCAAAGGGCCGGATAAAGAACGCACCAAAAATTCTCGCCTTTTCCCTCACCGATCTGCACGCGCACCGCCCGATATTCACCGGCAGGAAAGGAAAGGGAACCATAGGTTTTGGTAGGGAAAAAGCATGGCCCTATCGAAACCTTCACCTGCTCTTCGGCGCCGATGCTCCTTAAATATTCCTCCCCTTCCGCCTCCAAGCGCTCTTTGCTCGCTCTGGCAGTTTGAAGAGCGCTTTCTGCATCCTTGCAATCTTTAAAAAGATCCTCGATCGATGCAAAAAGATGATCGCGGAGAAGAAGCTTGATTTTTTGATCCTCTTCGGAATCGGAATTGGCCACCACATGATATCTTACAACCTGTTCCCTGACAATGCCGCTCTCCTGCTCCCCCAAAATTAAAAGCCATAAAAGGATCCCCAAAAAGATCAAAGAGGGGATCAAAAGAAGTTTTAATTTTTTTATCATTTTTCTTTCCTCCACCCTTATCTTTGCCATCTTTTTCCATTTTTAATCAAAGTCATAACCTCCGGCTAAGCCGGAGGCTTGAGTAAGCCCTAGAAGGGCTAAATACAGGCACTACCCCTAAAGGGGCACCGAAAAGTCTGCCAACCGCATTGCACTTTCGGGCAACCCCTAAAGGGGTAGTTTCTTTAT
>JAZPYP010000007.1:0-90645 GCA_045544255.1 Eubacteriales bacterium
AAGGTTTCAAACAATTTTTCCGACCCCAAAAAAAGGTGATGTAAAAAATTCATTCGAATTTTTTACAGCCCCTTTTTTATTGAAAGATTTGGCTGATTTCAAAATGGAGAAATATTTCTCTTCTCCAAAAAATGATTTGAAGGAGGCGGGGCATTGACTTTATGGGGGAAATCTATTAAAATAAGAGAAATGAGAAAGAGAGGTGAGGGATTATGGAAAGCGCAAAAAGACCATTGGCGATGAGCCGCGAAGAGCTTTTAGAGCAGGGCTATGATCAGCCGGATTTTATTATTATCAGCGGTGATGCCTATATCGATCATCCCTCTTTCGGCACTGCGATCATCGGGCGCATCTTGGAGCGGGCAGGCTTCTCTATCGGCATTATTGCCCAGCCGGATTGGAAGCGGGATGAGGATTTTCTGCGCTTCGGTGCGCCGCGCCTTGGTTTTTTGGTCAATGCGGGGAATATCGATTCCATGGTGGCCAATTACACCGTTGCCAAGCGCAGGCGGGAGTATGATTATTATTCCCCCGCCGGCAAGGCAGGGCTTCGGCCTGATCGCGCGGTTATTGTATATTGCAATAAGATTCGGGCTCTTTTCGGAGATGCGCCCATTATTATTGGCGGAATTGAAGCCTCTTTAAGGCGGTTTGCTCATTATGATTATTGGCAGAATAAGATTCGCCGCAGCATTCTTTTGGATAGCGGCGCCGACCTTTTGAGCTACGGAATGGGGGAGCGCTCGATCCTTCGGATTGCCGAGCTTTTGGAAAAGGGAGTGCCGATTGGGAAGATCCGCGATGTGCGAGGTACGGTTTATTTTGCCAAAGGGGAGCACCAACCAAAAGGCGCTTATATTGCGCTGCCCTCCTATCGCAAGGTGGCGGAGGATAAAAAGCGCTATGCCGCTTCCTTTAAATTGCAGTATGAGAATTGCGATCCCATCTCCGGCAAAATTTTATGTGAGGGCTATGAAGAAGGGGTTTTGGTGCAAAATCCGCCTTCTCTCCCGCTCTCCACAAAAGAACTGGACGATCTGGCCTCCATTCCCTATACCCGCAAAGCCCATCCCTCCTATGGAAAGGCGGGGATCCCTGCGCTGACAGAAGTGGAATTTTCCATTACGCATAATCGCGGCTGCTTTGGGGGCTGCGCCTTTTGCGCCATTGCCTATCATCAGGGCAGAGCGGTAACGGCAAGAAGCATTGATTCGGTGGTGGAAGAGGTGGAATACCTTACCACTTTGCCGAATTTTAAAGGGTATATTCATGATATCGGCGGTCCTACCGCCAATTTCCGCACCGGCCCTTGCAAAGCGGTTGCAGAAGGGAAAAAGGGCGTTTGCGCCCATCGCCGCTGCCTTACTCCCTCACCCTGCCCCAATCTTTTGGTAGACCATAGCGAATATTTAGAGCTATTGCAGAGGGCATCTGCGGTTAAGGGAGTGAAAAAGGTATTTATCCGATCGGGCATTCGCCATGATTATGTGATGGCGGATAAAGCCCATGGAGGGCGGTTTATTGAAACCCTTGCCCGCCGCCATGTTTCCGGCCAGCTTCGCACTGCGCCGGAGCATATCTGCCCTGAAGTGCTCACCTTGATGGGAAAGCCCTCTTATGGGGTTTATCAGAAGTTCTTGGAAAAATTCAATGCGGCCACCAAAAAGGCAAGGCTGGAGCAGTATGTGGTGCCGTATCTGATGTCCTCTCACCCCGGCTCTACCATGAAAAGCGCCGAGAAGATGGCGGAATATATGCAAAAGAATGGGATTCATTCCGATCAGGTGCAGGATTTTTATCCCACCCCCGGCACTGCCGCAACCGTTATGTATTGGAGCGGCCTTGATCCCTTTAGCGGCAAGGAAGTTTATGTGGCGACCGATCCGAAAGAAAAGAAGGCTCAAAGAGCCCTTTTAGGAAAGCCCCCTGCCAAAAAAGGCGCCCCTTCCCCAAGGTCCGGCGGCCCTTTAAAGGGGCGGGCGCCGAAGGGGCGCAAAATCCAAGGAAAAAGGCGAAAATAATCTTGACTGCGGCCCCAAAAATGGGTATTATATAGGATGGAGAAGGGTTTTTCTCTATCCTATATTTTTTATTATTCTAAAAATTTTTTACCTATAAATCAGGTTCGTGAAGGAGGACATTATGTTAGAACTCAAAAAGGTTTCCTTTACCGCCGAGGATGAAAACGGTCGTAAAGAGATATTAAAGGATATTGATTTGGTTGTTGATGAGCGGTTTGTGGCCATCACAGGCCCTAATGGCGGCGGCAAGAGCACCCTTGCCAAGATCATTGCCGGCATCTATCAGCCCACTTCCGGCCAAATCTTTTTAGATGGAGAAGAGATCACCAATCTTTCCATTACCGAGCGGGCCCGCCGAGGCGTCAGCTTTGCTTTTCAGCAACCGGTGCGCTTCAAGGGGATCACAGTGAAGGATCTTCTCACTTTAGCGGCAGGCAAGCCTCTTAATATGGGCGAGGCTTGCGCCTATCTTTCGGAAGTTGGCCTTTGCGCAAGGGATTATATTAATCGCGAAGTGAACGCCAGCCTTTCCGGCGGCGAGCTGAAGCGGATCGAGATCGCAACTGTTTTGGCAAGAGGCACCAAGATCTCTATTTTTGATGAGCCGGAGGCAGGGATCGATCTTTGGAGCTTTGGCAATCTGATCGCTGTTTTTGAAAAGATGCATGAAAGCATGGGCGGCTCTATTCTGATTATTTCTCATCAGGAGAGAATTTTAAATATTGCCGATAAGATTGTGGTGGTGGCCGATGGCAAGATCAGCGCAGTTGGCCCCAAGGAAGAGATTTTACCCACTTTGCTGGCGGGCGAGGCTCCCTGCAAGGTGTTAACCGAGAAGTTATAAGAGGACTATAAAATGGATCAAATTCAAAAAACTTTATTAGAGCAGGTTGCCGACCTGCATGAAGTGCCCGATGGGGCCTATAATATTCGCTCCAATGGCTCCGGAGCCGGCAGAAATACTACTGCGAATATTGATATTGTTACCAAAGAGGATTCCGATGGAATCGATATTATCATCAAGCCCTTTACCAAAAAAGAAAGTGTGCATATTCCGGTCATCATCAGCGAGACCGGTATTCAAGATATGGTTTATAATGATTTCTATATCGGCGAAGGCGCAGATGTAACGATTGTGGCAGGCTGCGGAATTCATAATGGGGGCGATAACGAAAGCCGCCATGATGGAATCCATACCTTCCATGTCGGAAAGAATGCGCGGGTCAAATATGTGGAAAAGCATTATGGCCAAGGAGATGGCAATGGGAAGAATATTATGAACCCCACCACTGTGATCGAAGTGGAAGAGGGCGGCTATCTTGAGATGGAAACGGTGCAGATCAAAGGAGTGGATTCCACCAAGCGCACCACCACTGCCAAGCTGGGCGCGGAGGCCACCCTTATCATCAAAGAAAAGATCATGACTCATGGGGTGCAATTTGCCGAGACAGATTTTACCGTTGATATGGACGGGGAAAATTGCCATGCAAACCTCATCTCCCGCTCGGTGGCAAAAGAAAATTCCAAGCAGATCTTCCGCTCCAATATTCGGGGCAATAATGCCTGCACCGGCCATTCCGAATGCGATGCCATTATTATGGATCAAGCAGTTGTTGCGGCGATCCCTGAAATTACTGCCGCCCATTTGGATGCCAGCCTGATCCATGAGGCGGCTATCGGCAAGATCGCAGGAGAGCAGCTTACCAAATTGATGACTCTTGGGCTTTCCGAGCAGGAAGCCGAGGAGCAGATTGTGAATGGGTTCCTGAAATGATGGAAACAAGCCTTTGCTATCTGGAGAAAGATGATTGCTATCTGTTGCTCCATCGCATTAAAAAAGAAAAGGATGTTAATAAAGATAAATGGATCGGCATTGGCGGCAAATTTCTTGAGGGCGAGAGCCCCGAAGAATGCGCCCGCCGAGAAATTCTGGAAGAAACAGGGCTTAAGGCAAAGAACTTGGAATACCGCGGCATGGTGGATTTTTCCTGCAGCGGTTGGCCCGATGAGCGGATGCACCTTTTTTGGACAAATTCCTTTGAAGGAGATTTAAAGGACTGCGATGAAGGGGCGCTGGAATGGGTGCCGAAGGCTAAAATGGATGCTCTTCCCCAATGGGAAGGGGATCGGATCTTTTTGAGGCTTTTGGAAGAGCGGGCACCGTTTTTCCATCTGGAGCTGATCTATGAAGGGGATCGATTGGTTTCCCATCGGTTTATTCAATAAAAAAATACCGTTTGCAACGCAAACGGTATTTTTATTTCTATTTTACTTCTTCAAAATAGGCGGCGCCATGGTTGCAAAGGGGGCAAACATAGTTTTCGGGAAGCTCCTCTCCCTCATAGCGGAAGCCGCAAATGGTGCAAACATAGCTTTTCTTTTCTGCTTTTTGGGGTTGGGGCTTCACTTCCTTATGATAATAGGCATAAGACATAGCTTCCTTTTCAGAAAGGGCTTCAGCCTCGGTAACGGTGCAGATAAAGAGCCCATGGCTCCCCATATCGGTATAGGCGGTAACCTCTAAAGAGAAATAAGCGCAAGTGTATTCCGAAAGATAGGCAAGGCCGTTGGCGCTTCGCTTAAAAGAGAGACCTTCAAATTTATCAATATCTCTTCCGCTTTGGAAGCCAAAGCGCTGAATGATGGAGAAGGGGGCATCGGTGGAAAGGCAGCAGACATTCATTTTGCCGCTCTCTTTAATGAGCCCATGGGAATAATTATTCTTATTGATGCAAACAGCGATCTGATTGGGATTTTCGGTCAGCTGCATAATGGCGTTGCCGATCATGCCGTTATCTCCGCGCTCTCCCTGCGAGGTGATCACATATAGGCCATAGCCGATTTTTTGCAATGCTTTGATATCCATAAGAAAATCCTCCTTTTGATTTATCATAGGGAAAAATGAGGCAAAATATGCAAAAGTGTAATTTTACACCGCCTATTTTGCTCTATCTAGCAGAAAATCAATTAAGTTTGCCACGCTTTCAGTAGTGCGCCCTACCTGCTCCTTGGTATATTCATCGCCGCTTTCAATGCAATAGCCCTCAAAGGCAAGGAGCATAGGCAGGTCGTTTTGATTATCGCCAACCGTGAAGCAATTTTCTTCTTCAATACCGAAATGCTCCGCCATGAAGGAAACTCCTTTGGCTTTATCGGTGCCCTTCACAGTGCAATCAATATAGGTGGCATTGCGATGAACATTGATATAGGGAAGGCTCTCTTCCACCTTTTTGGCAAATTCTTCTGCTTGGCCGGGGACGGAATGGAGCCCGATATAGCATTGAGTGAGTTCCTTATCAAAAAGATCCTCGATTTTGCAGTTCACATAGTGAGGCCTTGCGGCATTGCGCCCATGCAGAGTAGTGCCGTCGGGGGTATGACCGGTGAAGGCATCAGGCTCAAAAGGCTTTGCGATCTCCCAAAGAGCCCGAGGGGCTTCGATCGGCATGGTTCTTTTGTAAAGGAATTTTCCTTCACAATCGGTTGCCGTCGCTCCGCTGCTGCAGAGGCGAAAATCCGGTTGGATACCGCTCTTCGAGAGGGCCCGAATGGAATCCTGCACCGACCTTCCGCTGCAGATGCCGAAAAGATGCCCTGCTTCTTGCCATTTTTTGATCGCCTCGGCATCCTCTTGGGATACTTCTCGATTAATATAAAGAGTGCCATCAATATCAGAGGCCAAAAGCATTCTCTTAAAGGTCATTTTTCATCACATCCTCAACCGTTTCTCTTTTAACAACCAATCGATGGGTGCCCTCTTTGAGCATCACAATAGGAAGCCTTGGGATACGGTTATAATTGGAAGCCATGGAGTAGTTATAGGCACCGGTAGTAAGCACTGCGATGGGATCGCCGCGCTTCAGGGAGGAGGGAAGGTAGATATTCTCTTGAATGATATCGCCGCTTTCGCAGCATCTTCCAACCAAAGAGCATAGAAAATCGCAATCTACATTCATTCGATCCGGCGCAACAACGGTATAATTAGAGCCATAAAGGGCATAGCGGGGATTATCGCTCATGCCGCCATCTACCGAAACATAATTTTTATAGCCGGGGATCTTTTTAATGGTACCGATGGTATATAGCGTCATTCCCGCATCGGCCACAATGCTTCTTCCCGGCTCCAGCCTTAAGGCGGGCAGGGGAAGCGCCAAGGCCTTTGCTTGGGCCTTTACTTCTTTGGCCAAGGCGGCAATATTGGCTTCGATATCCAGCTCCGGATCCTCATCCAGATAACGCACACCGTAGCCCCCGCCTAAATCCAGCTCTTTTGCAGTATAGCCGAATTTTGCCCGAATATGGGCGATAAAATCCATCATAATGGCAGAGGCGCGGATAAAGGTATCGGAATCGAATACCTGGGAGCCAACATGGCAATGAAAGCCTTCCAAAGCAATATGGGGCTGCTTTAAGGCAAGCGCGGTGATGGCTTCGGCTTGGCCGGTTTCAATAGCGGAGCCGAATTTGGAATCCACCTTGCCGGTATTGACTGCTTCATAGGTATGGGTATCGATGCCGGGGGTGAGCCGCAGAAGAATCTTTTGAATATGATTTTTTTCGGCGGCAATTTTTTCAATAGCAAAAAGCTCGTCTTCATTATCCACAACAAAGCAACCAACCCCTGCATCGATGGCATAAGCAATATCGGCATCGGTTTTATTATTGCTATGGAAAACAGCCCGCTCCATGGGGAATCCGGCGGCCTTCGCAGTGGCGATCTCGCCCATGGAGACCACATCAACGCCCATCTCTTCCTCTTTCATGATGCGATAGATCTCTTTGAAAGAGGCTGCCTTACTGGCATAAAAGGGGCAGGCGCGCTCGTCGAAATGCTTTTGCATGGCAGAGCGATAGGCGCGGCAACGCTCCCGAATCAGATCTTCGTCCATCAAATAGAGGGGGGAACCGTATTCTTTTAAAAGAGCGACGGTATCCTGCCCGGCAAACAGGAGGACACCGTCGTGATTAACCGATAAATTCTTATTGATCATTATGAATTCTCTTTTATGCTTTATTTTTATTGGGATCAAAGGCATTATAAAGAGCCTTAAGAGCTTTGGGATAATGCTCTTGATTGATGCCGATGATGATATTCAGCTCGCTGGAGCCTTGATCGATCATGCGGATATTGATCTTTTCCTTTGCAAGGGTGGAGCAAACCTTGGCGGCAACGCCCGGAGCGTTGATCATGCCGCGGCCAACCACTGCCAGAAGGGCAAGGTGATCATAGATCCGAATGGTATCGGGCTTGCAGGTGCGCAAAAGATCGGCCACAACCAGATCCTTTTTGCCCTCTAATTCTTTATTATTTACAACAACGGTGATGGTATCGATGCCGGAGGGAAGATGCTCGAAATTGATGCCGCGGCGCTCCAAAGTTTCCAAAACTCTGCGGCCATAGCCCAGCTCGGAGTTCATCATATCCCGCTCGATATAGATCGCGGTGAAACCGGTTTTGCCTGCAATGCCGGTAACAACCCGATCGCCGCTCATGCCATCAGCATGGGGCACAATCATAGTGCCCTTATCTTCCGGCTGATTGGTATTGCGGATATTGATGGGGATACCGCTGCGGCGCACAGGGAAGACCGCCTCTTCATGCAAAACGGTTGCGCCCATATAGGAAAGCTCCCGAAGCTCCCGATAGGTAATAATATCGATGGGAGCAGGGTTCTTGACCAAACGGGGATCGGCCATCAACATGCCGGATACATCGGTCCAGTTTTCATAAAGATCGGCGCTGAAGGCCTCTGCCAAAATCGAGCCGGTAATATCGGAGCCGCCCCGAGAGAAGGTTTTAATAGAGCCATCAGGCATCACTCCATAGAAGCCGGGCACCACTGCGTTATGGTATTTTTCCATATAGCTTACCAGCATTTGATGGGTGCGGTCATTATCCAGCTTCCCTTCTTTAGTGAAGAGAATGCATTTTTCTGCATCCAGGAATTTAAATCCTAAAAAGGCGGCCAAGATCATGGAATTGAAATATTCGCCGCGGCTTGCCACATAATCGGAGGAAGCACCGTGCTCAATGGCGCGGCGCACAGTTTCAAGCTCTTCTTCGATAGAAAGATCCAGCTCCAGATCTTTAATGATGCCGCGGAAGCGGTTGGCGATCTGCTCAAAGGTTTCATCGATGGGATTGCGATCAGCGGCAAGAGCATGGCAACGAAGCAAAAGGTCGGTAACCTTTTCGTCTTCGGAGAAGCGCTTGCCGGGAGCGCTGGCCACCACATAGCGGCGCTCCTTTTCTGCCAGAATAATGGCGGCTACCTTGCGAAATTGATCGGCATCGGCAAGAGAACTGCCGCCGAATTTAACTACTTTTAACATACTAACTCCTTGAACCTGAATATTTAATGCAAATTTTTTAATGATTATTGGGATCAGAATTGGATCATATCCTGCATTTTATAAAGCCCTGCAGGTTTGCCGCAAAGAAAAGCGGCCGCTGCCATCGCCCCTTCTGCGAAGAGGCCCCGATCATGGGCCTCGTGCTTCAAGGTGATGGTTTCGGTATCGGTGCCGATGAGGATCTCATGGGTGCCGACAATATTGCCCATCCGAATGGCATGGATGCCGATCTCTTCCTCGCTCCGCTTTCCATGGCCGCCTCTTCCGCAAAGGAAGGTGGCCTTTTTGCGAATCTCCCGAATGGCTTCTGCCAGCATTAAGGCAGTGCCGCTGGGGGCATCTAATTTGCGATTATGATGGGTTTCGATGATCTCGATATTGGCATCGGGATAAAGGGAAGCGGCCTTTTTGGCAAGCTCCGCCAAAAGCGCCACACCCATCGACATATTGGCTGAAAAGAAGATGGGAATCTCTTTTGCGGCATCCTTGATCAGCTTCAGCTCGCTATCGGTATGGCCGGTGGTGCAGAGCACCAAGGGAAGCTTTTCTTTTTTGGCAAAAGAAAGAAGGGGTTTGGTAGCGCTATGGTGAGAAAAATCGATAATGCAATCGGCGCCTTTTGGTACTTGCTCGCCGGATTGATAGCAGGGGAACCCGCTTTCGTTGCCGCCGAGATCCACCCCTGCATGGAATTGGGCACCTCTGCAGCCGGCCTCCGCCAGCTCAATTACCTTGGCGCCCATTCTGCCGCAGGCGCCGAATACGATGATTTTCATACATTGATTCCTTCCGCTCTCATCAGAGCCAAGAGATTTTCCTTATTGCCCTCTTCCATCGGAGTAAGGGGCAGGCGCAGATAATTTTCGCCAAAGCCCATAGCGGAAAGAGCCGCCTTGGCAGGAATGGGGTTCACTTCGCTGAAAAGGGCTTTGATCAAAGGCAGATAGCGAAGCTGCAGCGCGCGGCTTCCTTCAATATCGCCCTTGAAGAAGCGATCGCAAAGCTCAACGGTTTCTCTGGGGAGCACATTGGAAAGCACCGAGATCACACCGATGCCGCCCAAAGCCAGAATCGGCAGGATCTGATCATCGTTGCCGGAATAGATATCCATCTTATCGCCCACCAAAAGCTTGGTTTCGGCAATTTGGGAGATATCGCCGCCGGCGGCCTTGAGGCCAACAATATTGGGGTGCTCCGCCAGCTTTGCGCAGGTGGCGGGAAGAATATTGCAACCGGTGCGGGAGGGCACATTATAAAGGATAATGGGCTTGTCTACCGCGTCGGCAATAGCTGTAAAGGATTGAATAAGACCGTTTTGGGTTGCTTTGTTATAATAAGGAGTTACAGTAAGAAGCCCATCGACTCCTGCGGCGCAGGCATGGCGGGAAAGCTCCACTGCATAAGAGGTATCGTTGGAGCCGGTGCCGGCAATCACAGGCACCTTGCCGCCAATGCGGTTCATGGTGAAATCGATCACCTCGCGATGCTCTTTATCGGAAAGGGTAGAGCCCTCGCCGGTAGTGCCAACAGTGATGATGGCGTTAACCCCTTCGGCAACCTGCCAATCCAGAAGTTTGCCATAGTTTTCATAGTCTACTCCCATTTTGGTCATGGGAGTGATGATAGCGGTACCAACGCCCTTGAAGATCGGATTACTCATTTTGATATCCTCCTTAAAAATTCCATTAAAAAACAAAAAATGATAGCTGCAGGCAGCTATCATACTAATCAAACTTTTTGGCGGAAAAAACCAACAAAAAGAATCCGCCAAAATATAGTAAAGATAGCGCTCCGCAATTTGATTGCGACAGCAACAGAACTCTTATTTCCTGCTGCCAGGCAGATCCTTTGCCATTCGGCTCTGCCTTCGGCACCCATCCCTTTCTGCAACTCTCGCTTTCGGCAAGCGCAAAAGAATCGCGTACTGATGATGCAATGCACCTCTATCGTTGAGTAGAGGATAGCATAGGTGCCTCAAAAAGTCAACCCCTCAAAAGGGATTTTGGCTGACTGCCCAACTTTCATTTATGCAATAAAGAAAAAATGAGCAGGTTGCTTAAAAATCAATCGTCTCGCCCGAATCGATCTTGATCAGATCTTTTCCGTTTGTAGAAAACCAAAGGGTATAAAGGGTGGGATTATAAACCCTTCTGCCATCGGCCGAGAACTGCAGTTGCTTGAATGCCTCAATATAAGCGAAAATCTCCATATTGGTGGCATACCAGATATCTTCTCTGCCGCCCATATATTCCGCAAATTCTTCGATAACATTCCAATTATCGTTATCGTCAAATTCATAGCTATGGCCCCAAAGATAGAAAAGCTCAGAGCGATATTTAACGTTCTTTTCCGCAAAGGTTTTAGCAAGCTCCATCAGGCGGGGGTTATTATGATGGCAGGTGGCGGGAAGGCGCGCCCAATCATCGGAAATTTTGAATTTTTCGGTGGAAACAGTGGTGCGGGAATAAAGGATCCCCAGATCCTTCAGCCGATCGGCAAGCGCATCGGAAAAGGTGCCCATGGGATAAGCCATCCCGCGGCAAACGCCGCCGAAAAGCCGCTCGATCTCCTCCCGATCCTTGCGGATCTCCTCAAAGGCAAGATGCAGAGGAAGCTGCTCCAGAAAGGGATGGGTATAGGAGTGCACCGCCACTTCCATGCCGCTGTCGGTATAGAGATCCACTGCTTCTTGCTCGGTCATTCTTCTGCTGATGCCGGGCTCCTTGGCAAAAAGGCCGGTATTGATATTAAAGGTGCCTTTGAGGCCATGCTTTTGCATGATCTCGATCAAGCGTTTATCTTGAATCACAGCATCGTCGTAGCTTAAGGTCAGCGCCTTTTTGAGGCCGTTGGGATAGCGCAGATAGGTATTCATGGCATAGTTCTCCTTTTAGTTATCATACATAATCATTATAACATATCTTTTTTAAAAGTAAATATATATAAAATAAAAAAGAGCGGAAAATTCTGCATTTTTCGCTCTTTTTATTTTGATATGTCTTTCGTTGAGCAAGTTCTATAAAGCAAAATGCGCAGGTTGCTTAAAAATCAATCGTCTCGCCCGGATCAACCTTGATCAGGTCTTTTCCGTTGGTGGAAAACCAAAGGGTATAAAGGGTGGGATTATAAACCCTTCTGCCATCGGCGGAAAATTGCAGTTGCTTGAAGGCTTCAATATAAGAGAAGATCTCAATATTAGTGGCATACCAGATATCCTCTCTGCCGCCCATATATTCCGCAAACTCTTCGATAACATTCCAATTATCATTATCATCAAATTCATAGCTATGGCCCCAAAGATAGAAAAGCTCGGAGCGGAATCGCACATTTCTTTCCGCAAATTTTTTGGCAAGCTCCATCAGGCGGGGGTTATTATGATGGCAGGTGGCGGGAAGGCGCGCCCAATCGGTGGGCAGAGTGAAGCCTTCGGTGGAATCGGTGGTGCGGGAATAAAGGATTCCCAGATCCTTCAGCCCATCGGCCAGCGCATCGGTAAAGCTATTATTAGGATAGGCCATCCCGCGGCAAATTCCGCCGAAAAGCCGCTCGATCTCTTCCCGATCTTTGCGGATCTCTTCAAAGGCAAGATGCAAAGGGAGCAGTTCCAAGAAGGGGTGGGTATAGGAATGAACTGCCACTTCCATGCCGCTGTCGGTATAGAGTTCCACTGCCTCTTTCTCGGTCATTTTTCTGCTGATGCCGGGTTCCTTGGCAAAAAGGCCGGTATTGATATTAAAGGTGCCTTTAAGGCCATACTTTTGCATGATTTCGATCAGGCGTTTATCTTGGATAACACCATCGTCGTAGCTTAAGGTGAGCGCCTTTTTGAGGCCGTCGGGGTAGCGTAAATAGGTATTCATGGTTTGGTTCTCCATTTATTCAATAATTGAAATTATTATAACGGATCTTTTCCAAATGTAAATATTCATAATTAAAAGAGCGGAAAACCTTACATTTTCCGCTCTTTTTATCCTATTTTTATTTCACTTCGGTGATCCAGCCGCGGGTATCCTCTTTCTTGCCCCACTGAATACCGGTCAGCTCATCATAAAGCTTCTGGGTTACAGGGCCGATTTTATTCTCGTTGATGCAGAAAACCTCATCGCCGAGGGCCAGATGGCCAACAGGGGAAACCACTGCTGCGGTACCAGTGCCCCACATTTCTTCCAGAGTGCCATCCTTGCAGGCGGCAGTGATCTCATCTACACTGATCCGCCGCTCTTCCACCTCGTAGCCCATATCTTTAAGCAATTCGATGCAGGATTTTCTGGTAATACCGGGGAGCACAGTGCCGATCAGATCGGGGGTAACGATCTTGCCCGCGATCTTGAACATAACGTTCATGGCGCCCACTTCTTCGATATATTTCTGATGCACACCATCCAGCCAAAGCACTTGGGTATAGCCCTTTTGCTCGGCTCTGTAGCCTGCCCGATTGGAGGCTGCATAGTTACCGCCGCACTTGGCATAGCCGGTGCCGCCCCGCACAGCCCGCACATCCTGGGTTTCGATCATGATCTTCACCGGATTGATACCCTCTTTATAATAGCTGCCGCTGGGGGAGGCGATGATCACAAACATGGCATGATGAATGGTATGGAGCCCCAAAGCCGCATCGCTTGCAAAAAGGAAGGGGCGCAGATAAAGAGAAGTGCCGAAGGAATGGGGAACCCAATCTTTCTCCACTTCCATCAAAGCCATAACTGCTTCCATGAAATCTTCCGGCTCCACTGCGGGAATGCAAAGGCGCTCGGCGCTATTCTTCAGCCGAATGGCGTTCTCCATGGGGCGGAAGAGCTGCACCTTACCTTCGGCGGTGCGATAGGCCTTCATGCCCTCGAAAACTTCAGCGCCATAATGGAAAACCGCAGCGCTGGGAGGAAGCTCCAGATTACCATAGGGCACGATTCTTGCATCGTGCCAACCCATTCCATCATCATATTCCATAATAAACATATGATCGGAAAAGGCGGTACCAAAGCCAAGGGTGGATTCTTCAGGCTTTTCTTTTGGGGTTTGGGTTTTAAAAATCTTAATGTCCATTCTTTATATCCTCCTTCGGTGGGCAATGGGAATTTAAAAATATTAGTAAAATAATAGCACCATGAAAAAAAGTTGTCAAGATTTTCAGGCGCGTTTTTCGATGGAAAGGACTGTTAAAACCTGCCCCTCCACCTTGAATTGCAGGGAATAGGGGCCATAATCCATGGAATAGATCCGCGCGGGATCCTCCTGATAAGCGGGGCGGGGATCCTGCTCCAAAAGGGAAAGAAGAATCTCCCGCTCCGCAGGGCGCACCTTTTCAAGGAGCGCAGGGGCACATTCCGCCTTGAGGGGGCCCTGCTTTTTAGTATCGGCAAAGCCGCCGAGGGCTTCGGGGTGCGAGTCGGTATAGGCAAGATAGGGCTTAATATCAAAGATGGGAGTGCCGTCTAAAAGATCGGCGCCCTCAATAATCAGGATCGGCCCTTCGGGGCTTTGGGGAATGATCTCCAAAAGCCGCACTGATGAGAGCCCCAAGGCATTGGGGCGATAGGGGGAGCGAGTGGCGAAAACACCCATGCGGGCATTGCCCCCAAGCCGCGGGGGCCGCACAGTTGGCGACCAGCCCTCCCTTTGGGCTTTGGAAAATTGCCATATCAGCCAAAGATGCGAAAAATCCGAAAGCCCTTTCAGGGCATCGGCATTCCGATAGGGGGGCTCAAAGATAATTTTTGCGCGGGTGCCCACCAAGCCGCTTTGCCGAGGAATTCCGAATTTTTCGTTGAAATCGCATCGAATGCGGGCGATGATTTGAAGCTCCATAAAAATCTCCTAAAAGATAAGTTGAATCAAAAGCATATAGCAAATGGTGCCTGCCGCAATGGAAAGCAGCATATTCCTTCTCCATAAATGTAATCCCACCACAATGGTAATGGAGATCAGCTCCGGCAGGCCATGGCTCCCCGAAAGGATCGATACATCTTTAAGGCAATATACCACCAGCATGGAAAAGATGGCGGCGGGCAGCGCCTTGCCGAGATATTGAATATAGCGGGGCGTTTTGCCGCTGCGAAAGAGTAAAAAGGGAAGAAAGCGGGTCAGCATAGTGCCGCCGGCGCAGATGGCAATGGTAATGATCTCTTGAGCAAGTGTCATTGAAGGCCACCTGCTTTCTCAATGGGCTTCTTAAAGAAGGTCAGCCCCGCCAAAATGCAGATCATGGTGGGAATCAAGAAGGATTCGGCCCCAAAGCCCAAAAGGCAAAGAAGGGAAGCAATCAGGCCGATCAGGGCTGTATAATGCTTCTTTTCCTTGAGCCATTGCTCCAAAAAGATCACCACAAATAAAGCGGTCATTACAAATTCAAGCCCTTCGGGGTTGATGGGAATATAAGCGCCGAAAATCCCGCCGAGAGCGGCGCCGCTTACCCAATAGGATTGATTTAAAAGGGTAACGAAAAACATAAACCAACCGGCATCGGCATTTTCGGGGATTTTAGCGGAATAGTTGATAGAAAAGCTTTCGTCGCACATGCCGAAGATGAGATATCCCTTCTTCCAACCGGTCCCCTTATATTTTTCCAGCATGGAGATGCCATAGAAAAGATGCCGCGCCTGAATCATCAGCGTTATTAAAAGGGTTTGCAAGGGGGCAAAGCTCCCCATCAGCAGCGATACCGCCACAAACTCCAAAGAGCCGCCGAAAATGGTAAGGGCCATCAGCATGGGATAGAGAAAGGAAAATCCCATAGAGCGCATATAAAAGCCATAGGAGAAGCCCAAAAAGAGAAATCCCGCAAGAATCGGCATGGTTTGGGGAAGGGCCGCAAGAAAGCTTCTTTTAATCAGAGCGGAGCGCTTCATTTTTGCTCGCCTTCCACAATTTCAGTGGCTCTTTTAAGGGCATCATCAATATGGGGCAGAAAATGTTCCTTGCCCACCATTTTAATAAAGCCTGCCTTCTTCATGGTGCGCATGGGTTGGGCATTTACATGGGAGAAGACGATATAGATATCTTTCTTTTTGCATCGGGCATAAAGGGCCTCCAAGGCGTTCATGGCGGTGGCATCAATGGCAGAAACGCTTCTCATGCGCAGCACCAGGCAGCGGGTGCCGCCGCGGGTGCTGATCTCGGCGATGCGGTCTGCCGCACCGAAGAAGAGGGGGCCGCTGATCTCATAAATACGCACTCCCTTGGGCACCGGCCGCAAAGAGGCGGTATCGTCCCATTCCTCTTCGGAATATTTCCAGCTCCGAATATCGGTTTCCTCGCTCATGCGCTTCATAAAGAGCACGCAAGCAAGCACAATGCCAACAACGATGGCAACCACAAGATCGAAGATCACCGTGAGCAAGAAGGTAACCACCAAAACGATGATATCGCTCTTGGGCGCGGTTTTCAAAAGATGAAGGAAGGGCCGCCATTGGCACATATTATAGGCAACATGGAAGAGAATCGCCGCGATCACCGGCATGGGGATCAGAGCCGCATAGGGCATCAGCAAAACTAAAATCAGCAGCAGGACCACTGCATGAACCATGCCTGCAATGGGGCTTTTGCCGCCGCTTTTAATATTGGCAGCGGTGCGGGCGATGGCGCCGGTGGCGGGAATGCCGCCGAAGAGGGCGGAGCCCAGATTGCCGATTCCCTGCGCCACAAGCTCTGCATTGGAGCGATGCTTGCTATTGGTCATGCCATCGGCCACCACGCAAGAAAGCAGGGATTCAATGGCCGCCAAGATGGCAATGGTAAAGGCATCGGGCAAAACGGCCTTAACCAGCCCTATATTGAAGGTTGGCAGATGGAATTTGGGAAGGGCGCTGCTAACAGAATAGAGATCACCAATGGTATTGACCTGCAGATCAAAGCCGGCCACCAAGCCGATCCCTGCCAAAACAGCCACCAAAGAACCGGGAATCTTATTCAGATAGGGGATCTTGGGCCAGAAGATGAGAATGGCAAGGGCCAGAAGGCCCACCAAAACAGCCCATAAATTCACAGTATGAAAATGATGAACCACCGCTTCGATCTTTTCAATCGTTTCGATGGGGGCAACCCCTTCGCCATAGGTGAGGCCGAAGAAATCCTTTAACTGCCCCACCAAAATGGTTACAGCGATGCCGGCAGTAAAGCCGGTGGTAATGGTGAAGGGAATGAACTTAATAAGGCTTCCCAACTTGAAAATGCCCATCAGGATCAAAATAATGCCGGCCATCACAGTGGCAATAATCAATCCTTCCATTCCGTTGGTGGCCACAATTCCTGCCACAATGGTGGCAAAGGCGGCGGTGGGCCCCGCGATCTGCACCTTGGAGCCGCCGAAGAAGGAAATTAAAAATCCTGCAATGATCGCGGTATAAAGCCCTTCTTCCGGCCCCACTCCCGAAGCCAGCGCCAAAGCGATGGAAAGGGGCAGGGCGATGATGGCAACGATCACGCCTGCGATAATATCATTGATCAAATCCTTTCCCTTATATCCTTTAAGGGAAGAGAAAAGCATCGGTTTTAAATCTTTCATAAAATCCTCCGTATTCTATCTTTAAAAGCAATTTATTATAAATCTATAAAGAGAATGCTGTCAAGTATTTTCTCGGCTGCCTTTTTTGCGCCAGCCAAGGGGGGTGCAATGGTAATGTTTTTTAAATTCCCGAAAGAAGGTATTTTTGTTGGTAAAGCCCATGGAAGCGGCAATTTTTTCAACCCCTTCATCGGAGGAGCGAAGAAGCTCCGCTGCCCCCTGAAGCCGTCGTTTCAACAAAATTTTACGCAAGGGTTCCCCATAGTTTTTTTCCACAATGCGGGAAAGCTGCCGCTTGCTGATGAACAGAAGCTCTGCAATCTCTTCGTTGGTGAAATTTTGGGAGAAATTCATATTGATGATGTCATCCAGCTTTAAAAGCCGATCGATATTTTTTTCCGGTTCTTTCGCCTCTTTTTCCATTCTTTTCTTGGCTGCCGGCAACTTGATGAATTCCGCCAAGAAGGATAAAAGGCCGGAAAGCTCTTCTTGGGCCCCAAGGCGATGGCAACGCTCCATCAGGCGGCAAAGGGCGGGTTGATTTTGAAAAAGAACGACCTCTTTCCCGCTCAATAGCTGCTTTGCTTTTTCAAATAGATCGGTGGCTTCAATATGGGGGATTTTGCGGAAGCTGATGCCGATATCAACCCATTTTGCATCGGGGGAGGGATCAAAAAGCATCATATGCTCCACCCCCGAAGGGACAATGGCAAGATCCCCCGCTTTGAGGGTATGCACCTGCCCGCAAAAATCCAAGATGGAGATCTGCCCCATCAGGCAGCCAAAGAGCTCGGCAAAGGAATGGGTATGCAACTGATGCCGCAAGGGAGACTCCTCTTGCGGCTGATGGGGATCTTTGCTTTGGAAGAGAAAGCAGATCTGCAGGTTCTCTACCGTTATATTTTTTTGATTGGTTGGGTGAATATTGAAAATCATAGATTGATAATACCGATTTGCGCCATAAATGTCAATAAAAAGTGTCAAAAAAAGACATATAAAAATGAAAAATGGCTTTGGGGAGGGTTTTATTTTGAAAAAAACTATGGTAAAATGCCGCAAGAGGTGATAATTGATGAAAAAATGCGGCAGAGAGGTGCTCTTTATTTCCACCGGCGAGAGAAATCCTCGCAATGGAGAGGGATCTTTTGTTCGATTAAAAGACGGCGGCATTATGCACGCCTATACCGAATATTTCGGTGATAGCCGAGAGGATGAGGCAATTGCGCGGCTTTGCGCGGTAATCTCCCATGATGAGGGGGAAAGCTGGGGAGAGCGGCAGGTGCTTTTAGAGAAGGCGCCGGAAGAGCAAAACATTATGTCGCCCAGCCTTTTTCGCTTGAAAAACGGGGACCTTGGCATGGTTTATCTGCGCAAGATGGATGAAGGGGAGATCGGAATCACTTGCATGCCGGTATTCCGTTCCTCTGCCGATGAGGGCAAAAGCTGGAGCGATTTTTCCTTTTGCATGGAGGAACTTGGCTATTATTGCGGGATCAATGATGCGATCAATCCCACCCAAAGCGGAAGGATCTGGCTGCCCCTTTCTTATCATGGCCTTGGCTATCGGGAGGGGCATATGATCCCAAAGGATCGGGCGGCAGAGATCCGCTTCGCCTATTCCGACGACGATGGAAAAACCTGGCATTCCCATAATAATGCGATCTGCTCCCCCTATGAAGATATTCGCGGTTTTGCAGAGCCGGGGATCATGGAGCTGCCCGATGGCAGGCTCTGGAGTTGGTTCCGCAGCGGGTATGGATTTCAATACCAAAGCTATTCTTCCGATGGGGGCAAAACATGGTCGGCGCCCATTCCCAATTTCTTTTTCACCTCTCCCGATGCGCCCATGCGGGTGCGCAAGGTAGCAAACTATACCGTTGCGATTTGGAACCCTATTCCGCTTCATGCGGCAACCGAGCGAATGGAGATCTGGGAAAGCGGCAAACGCTCGCCCTTGGCCTGCGCAGTTTCCTTGGATGGCGGCCTCTCCTTTGATTGCAAGGGGAAATGCCTTGCGGGCAGAGGCTTGAAAGCCTTTAAAGAGCAGGTTATTCTTTTGGAAGATGATCCTATCAATAGCTATTGCTATCCGGCAATTATTGAAGCGGAAGATGGCTTTTTGGTTTCTTATTACCATTCCAATAATGAGGAAAATTGCCTTAATTGCACCAAAATTATAAAGGTAGGATATGATGAACTGGAAAATATTTAAGCGCCATTGGGAGCCTTTGGAAATCCTGCTGATGATCACTATGGTTTTGGTTACCATTGCTTCCGTTATTGTGAAGCAGGCAGTGATTCGGGTTATGCCCCTTTATGTATCGATGGTGATCTCGCTGCTACTGTCGCGGGTGAATCGCTATGCCTATCTTTTGGGCGGCATCAATTCGATCGCTTATGGATTTATTGCTCTTTATTATAAGATCCCCGGCAGCGCCATCAACGCTTTTTGCTTCAGCTTTCCTTTGCAGATCCTTTCCTTTATTCGCTGGAGCAGAAGCCCATGGAAGAATACCACAATATTGAAAAAAATGACCTTGCGAGGCAGGGCTTTAAATTTGGCGCTGCTGATCGGCGGAGGTTGCGGCTATTATTTTGTCATCCGTGCGCTGGGCTCCGCAAGTTCACTGATCGATGCGGCGGCCTCTCTCCTTGGAATCTATATCACCATTTTGCAACTGCTGAAATATTCGGAATATACCTATCTGATGATCCCATCGGGGCTGATGACCATTTCTCTCTATATTTCCCTGATGGCAAAGGGCAATATGGAGCAGCTTCCTTTTTTGGTATATGCCTGTTTCTCGCTCCTTTGCAGTATTCGGGCGGTGGGGCAGGTAAGGCTTATTTTAAAAGCGCAAAAAGCAACCTGAAATCAGGTTGCTTTTTGCTTTTTTAGGTTGATTTTTTGCCGATGTTCATGTAAACTGAAGAAAATGGAGGTGCATAAAATATGAAAGGTAGTTTATATAAAATTCAAACCACCTGCGAGGTGCTCATGAAGCACGCGGCTACCGCTCTATTTGCGGTAGAGGGATTAGAGGTTGCGGAATCGGGATATAAAACCGGCAACGAGCCCCCGAAGGAGGGCTGGAAGCCATATTATCCTGTTCAAGGAGAATATAAACATTTTTGGGTGCGGGGCACCTTTAAAACACCCGCTGCTGAAGAGGGAAAGTTTTTAACCCTTAATTTTTCCCATACCTTTGACGGCAAGGAGCGTAGTGCGCCCCATGGTCTTCTCTATTTGAACGGAAAGATGATTCAAGGAGTAGATACCAATCATTTAGAAGCTTTTTTGGATCCTGATACCGATTATGAATTGGTTTACTATGTTTATAATGAGCATCGCTTGGATCCGGTGCCGGTTTTTATCACCGTTAATGCGGTAGATACCCTGCTGGAAGGGCTTTATTATGACCTTTGGGTGCCCTATGAGGGGAGCAAATACCTTAATGAGAATACCGCCGAATACCGCGATACCATCTCGGTTTTGGATCAGGCCTGCAATATTATGGATCTACGGGCTCCCTTGAGCGAAAAATTTTATGCAAGCGCAAGAGCAGCCAAGGAATTCTTGAAAGAGGAATTCTATGGCAAGCTTTGCTCCACCGAAGGGAAGCCCATCGTTAATTGCATCGGCCATACTCATATTGACGTTGAATGGCGCTGGGCAAGGGCCCAAACCCGCGAGAAGATGCAAAGAAGCTTCACCAGCGCTGCGCGGCTGATGGAAAAATATCCCGAATATCAGTTTTCCCTTTCCCAACCCGAACTCTATCGCTATTTGAAAGAGGATGCACCGGAGGCTTATGAAGAACTCAAAGCCTTGGTGGCGGAAGGGCGCTGGGAGCCGGAAGGCGCCTTCTTCTTGGAATGCGATTGCAATCTGGTAAGTGGCGAGGGCTTTGCTCGCCAACTTTTGCAGGGTAAGCGCTTCTTTAAAAAAGAATTCGGGAAGGATAGCCGCGTTCTTTTCTTGCCGGATGTATTCGGCTATAGCGCCGCTTTGCCCCAACTTTTGAAAAAAGCAGGGGTAGATTATTTTATCACCTCAAAAATCAGTTGGAATGATACCAATCAAATTCCCTATGATATGTTCCTTTGGGAAGGAATCGACGGCACCGAGCTTTTCTCTACCTTTATCACCGCCCAAAAGGGTTCGCCTGATGCAAAGTCGGTGCGCTATTGCACCTATGTGGGCACTAAATATCCCGCCGAAGTGAAGGGCACTTGGGAGCGCTTTCAGCAGAAGGAATATTCCAAGCAATCGCTGCTGACCTATGGTTATGGAGATGGTGGCGGCGGCCCCACCAGAAAGATGCTGGAGATCTTCCGCCGCACAGCCTTCGGCCTGCCCGGTTATCCGGTAACCAAAATGAATCAGTTGATCCCCTATCTTGAGGCGGCAGAGGCGGAATTTAAAGAAAATACTGCCAAGCTTTGCCGCGCGCCCAAATGGGTGGGTGAGCTTTATCTGGAATATCATCGGGGCACCTATACCTCTCAAGCCGCCACCAAGCGGGGCAATCGTAAGAGCGAATTTCTGCTCCAGAAGGCGGAGGGGCTTTCCGCTATCCACCATCTTTTGGGCGGTGATTATGATGAGCAGGGGCTTTATGCCGCATGGCGCAAGGTGCTCCATAATCAGTTCCATGATATTCTGCCCGGCTCCTCTATTCATGAGGTTTATGAAGGGGTTAAGGTGGATTATCAGAAAATCGCTGAATATGGCGAAGGCGTTGTGGCCGAAAAGCTTGATGCCCTCACCAAAGAGATCAAAACCGATGGCGGTATGTTCGTTTATAATCCTATGGGCTTTGCCCGCAAGGGTGCGGTTTCCCTTCATGGCAAAACCTATGAGCTGAAGGAAGAAATTCCCGCTTTCGGTTGGAAGGTCCTTCCTGCGGAAGAGCCTGCCTGCAAGGTGAAAATTGATAGCCTTCTGGCAGAGAATGATTTTTATATCTTAAAATTGGATGAAGCAGGAAGAATTGATTCCCTTTTTGATAAGAGCGCCGGCCGCGAGGTATTCCTTTCGGGGCAAAAGGGCAATGAGTTCCAGATCTTTGAGGATCATCCCCATAAGTATGATGCATGGGAGCTGGATTGCGGCTATAAGGCAAAAATGTACCTGATGGACGAGCCTGCCAAGATCGAGCCCATCTTTGAGGGAAGCCGCGCAGGCTTTAAGATCAGCCGCCGCTATATGAATTCTACTCTTGAGCAAAAACTTTGGCTTTATTCCGAGGGCAGAAGAATCGATTTTGAAAATGAGCTGGATTGGCATGAGCAACATCAGGTTTTGAAGATCGCCTTCCCCTTCGATCTTTTAACCGATGAGGCAACCTTTGAAATTCAATTCGGCCACTTAAAGCGCCCCACCCATAGCAACACCTCTTGGGATCAGGCGAAATTTGAAGTCTGCGCCCATAAATGGGCGGATCTTTCGGAGCATGGCTATGGCGTTGCCCTTCTGAACGATTGCAAATATGGCTTTAATACAGAAGGGAGCACCCTGAAGCTCACTGCTTTGAAATGCCCCACCCATCCCGATGAAAGCGCCGATCAGGGCAAGCATCTCTTTACCTATGCGCTCTTGCCCCATGAGGGAAGCCTTTATGAGGGCAATGTGATCGAAGAGGCCTATGATCTGAACCAGCCCATGACCGGCAAACTGCTCGATAAGCAAGATGGTTCTCTTGCCGATACCTTCTCGCTGGTTTCCTGCGATAAGAAGAATATTATTATCGAGGCGGTGAAGAAGGCAGAAGAGAGCGAGGATCTCATTGTGCGCCTTTATGATTCCCAAAAGATGCGCACCACTGCTACCATTACTCTTCCCGATGGTACGAAAAAGGCATGGCTTGCCAATCTGATTGAAGAAAAGCAAGAAGAGGTGCCCATTATCGATGGAAAGGTTACCTTACCGGTGAAGAACTTTGAGATCATCACCCTGCGACTGGAAAGATAAACGAAATAATGAAAGCCTCCGACCCATCGGCCGGAGGCTCTTATTTTATTCATAGGTTAAGTTCGGTGCATTATCTGTAGCCAAGCATTTTGGCGTAATCCACCACCTCGCCGCGGTATGTGGGATGGCATTCGGCCCGAAGCAGGGTATGGCCGATGCGGGCAAGAAGATGGAACTGATCATCGGCGATAAAAACACGGTAGTTATAGTTGATTCCATTGATTTGCATGGAGGCTGAGGTAACGCTGTACTTCTCCTCATAATAGCTAAGGGCGCTTTGGTATGCGGCGGCGCCATGCTCGCTATCGGTCAGTGCATAATATTCTATATCATAGTTTTCGTTGGAAGCGATGAGAACGGTATTTGCATATCCCTCCCAATCAAATTCATCGGTAGCATCCGCAACCTCAAAGCCTGCCTCCACCATGGCGGCGGTGAAGCCTTCGGGGGTTTTAGGCGTTTTGGGGCTGCAGGCGGAAAGGAGCGCAAGAATAATGAGCAGCGCTCCGCAAAGGGCAAGGATTCTGATTTTTTTCATGAAGGAAGCTCCTTTTGTGCTTTTTTCTTATTATAGCATAGGGATACGGACGCTTTCAAGAGCTGCCCATTCTTTTTTGCTGCTGATATTGCTTGGGGGAGAGCCCAAAATGCTTTTTGAAGGCGGCGCTGAAATAGGCGGGGGAGGAAAAGCCGAGGGAATCGCCGATCTCTTCGATGGTATGGTTTTCTTCCAAGATCAGTTCTGCCGCGTGGTCCATGCGGATCCGGTTGCGATAGGCAAGCGGGGTTTGCCCTGTGATCTCTTCGAAAACCCGCAAAAAATGGTGCTTACTCATATGGCAAAGCGCGGCATAATCGGCAAGGGAAAGGTCGCTGTTATAATAGCGGTTCATATGCTGAACTGCTTTGGCGATCCGAGAAAAGCCTGCGGCCCCCTGCTTTGGCTGATGGGTGGCATCGCGGGCAAGAGCGGCAAGAAGCCGCAACAGGGAATAGGAAGCGATGCTTTCATAGGCCGGTGCTTTTTGCAGCATTTCTTCCAAAAGCTCTTCAAAAATTTCCTGCACCATCGGTTTCAGGGGCAGATCATAATGATGGGAGGTTTTGAATCCAAGCTCCTTTGGCAGAGCCTTGCATTGGAAATGAACATAATAATATTCGGCGGTTTTATCTCCTTTATAGATATGATGCTGGGGTTCATCGGGAGCAAAAAGGATAAAGGAGCCTGCCGAGAAGGTTTCGGGGCGCTCTAAATAAAAGATCGGGTTTTCTTTGGCTACATAGAATAAGAGCCAATCTTTCCGCCCCTTGGGGCGATGCACTTCGCGGCCCGATTTGGCAAAAATATGGCCGCAACTGATGGGAAGGATGCCGCCAATGGGCTCCTTTTGCGAGGAATAGGCATTAAAAATCATCGTTTCACCGCAATATTTCTAAAGTTTCGGGCAATAAAACCCCTTGTTTTAAGGGAATTATAGCACTAAAATGAAAGTATGTAAAGAGGGGAGAGAAAAAGATGGCAATTAAAGAAAAATCCTTCCGCATCGGTTGCGGAAGATATCTGCAGGAAAAGGGAATTATTCAAACTCTTGGAAGCGAGGTTTTGCGCCTTGGAAAAAGCGCCTTGGTTTTAGGGGGCGAAACCGCATTATCGGTTGCCGATGAGGCAATCGAAAAAAGCCTCCTTCTGAATAAGATCCCTTATGAGATCATCGAATATAAGGGAAGCTGCAATAAAGAGAGCGCAAAGGAATATGCCGATTATGCCAAGAAAGAGAATTTCGAGGTAATCATCGGCGTTGGCGGCGGGGTTTTAATGGATTTTGCCAAGCTGACCGCATCGTTTGCCGCCCTGCCGGTGATCAATATTCCAACCTCTTCGGCCACCTGCGCAGCGTTCACTCCTTTGAGCGTTTGCTATACCAAAGTGGGGCGCACTGTTGGCACCGCTCATTTTGAGCGGGAGGTGGATGCGGTATTGGTGGATCCCGAAATCCTTGCAACCCAGCCTTCCCGCCTGCTTTTGGCGGGGATTTTCGATGCCCTTGCGAAATATTGGGAGATCAAGCATCGGTTTTCCGAAGAGATGGCCGCCTTTCCCCTTGGCCTTGATTGGGCTTATGTTTTGGCCCAAAAATCCTTCCGCCGGCTTACCGAGCAAACCGAGCTTTGCCTTAAGGAACTGAAAGAGGGCAAATTGGATGGCGCTTTTGAGCAGATCCTTTTTAATACCATTGCGGTAACAGGGGTGATCAGCGGCATTGCAAGGGGCTCCAATCAAACTGCTCTTGGGCATAAATTCTATGAGCTGACCCGCAAATGCTATTTCGAGGAAAGCCGCCCCTATCTTCATGGCGAGATGGTGGGTGTGGGGCTTCTTTTGCAAAACCATTATAATGGCGAGATTGAGAATAATGAATTCCTTCTCTCCCTGATGAAAAAATATAAGATGCCTGCTTGCCCTTCGGATGTTGGGGTTTGCTTTGATGAGCAGAAGCGGGAGCAGTATTTTGCCCTTCTGAAGGAAAGCAGCGCCATGGAGGGGTGCGGGGAAGCGGAATATGAGCGGCTTTATCAAGGCCTTTGCTATCTGGGGGCTTTATAATGGATAAATATGCATATGAAGGGTATATTCGGCCGGGGCGCGTTTTCGGCGAGATCTATTTTGTTGGGGTGCGGAAAGCTTCAACTCATGTGATCAAAACGGAAGAGGGATTGATTGTTATCGACCCCGGTATGCCCGATACCATGGAAATTGTTTTTGATAATATGAGGGAGCTTGGGCTGGATCCCCGCGATACCAAATGGATCCTTCTTTCCCATGGGCATTATGATCATGCAGGAGGAGTGAAGGCCTTTAAGGCTATCAGCGATTGCAAGGTTTATATCGGCGAGGGGGATCTTGCCATGGTGCGGGGCGATGAAGATACCGCCCTTTCCAAAGATCCCGATTACAGAAACCTTTATTCCTTTGAGCCGGATGGATTGCTGAAGGAGGAAGAACCCCTTTCCTTTGGGGGAATTCATCTGCGCTGCTTGGCAACCCCCGGCCACTCGGCGGGAACCATGTCGCTCTTTTTTGAAATTCCTTTTGAAGGAAAACTTTATCTTGCAGGGATGCATGGGGGAGTGGGGCTTAATACCCTCTCCAAAGGGTTTTTAGAAAAAAATCATCTGCCTCTTTCTACCCGCGATATCTTTAGAAAAGGGCTCATGCGCGCGGCAGAAGAGCCGGTGGAGATCTTTCTTGGCAACCATATTGGGAATAATGATACTATCGGGAAATTGGAGCGGGTGCGCGCCGGTGAAAAAATGGCTTTTTATGCGCCTGCGGAATGGAAAGCATTTTTAAAAAATACGGCCGAAGGCCTGAACGAATTGGAAAGGAAAGAGGATAAAATGGAAAAAACCATTGAAAGAATTTTGAAGCATCAGATCATCACTATTGTGCGCGGGGTGGCAAAGGAAAAACTGATCCCCTTGGCAGAGGCTATGTATGCAGGGGGAATCCGCCTGATGGAATGCACTTTCGATTCCAAGGGGGAAACCCCCGATGAGGAGGTGGCCGCCAATATTCAGATGCTTGCGGAGCATTTTGGGGAGCGGATGCTGATCGGAAGCGGCACGGTGCTGACCGAGCGTCAAGTGGAACTGACTGCAAAGGCAGGCGGAAAATTCGTTATTTCCCCTAATTTTGATCCGGCGGTGATCCGCAAAACCAAGGCCATGAACCTTGTTTCCATCCCCGGCATCTTCACTCCCAGCGAAGCGGTGGCTGCGGTGCAGGCGGGGGCAGATTTTGTGAAGCTTTTCCCCATGGGTGCTCTCGGCCCCAAATATTTAAAGGATCTTACCGTGCCCCTTTCTCATATCCGCTTTTTGGCGGTGGGCGGGGTAAACGCCGAAAACTTAAAGAATCATCGGGATGCAGGGGCTTGCGGCTATGGGATCGCCTCGGAAATTGTGCATAAGCCTTCTATCGAGAAGGGGGATTTTGAAGCCATCACGCAAAGAGCATTGAAGCTGACAAGTCAGCTTTAATGAATAGTGAATAGTGAATAGTGAATAGTGAATAGTGAATAGTGAAGAGTGAATAGTTTAGGAGAAAACTCGGCTGATGCCGAGTTTTTTTCATTTATGTAGAATTTATTGAAAATCAAATGAATTGATAGTATAATACTAATATCTTCAAAAAAAGGAGAATGCAAAATTGAGTTATTCTGTTTTTGATAAAAAAGAGCAATGCTGCGGCTGCAGCGCTTGCGCTCAGGTCTGCCCCAAGGGTGCTATCGCAATGATGGCCGATGAAGAGGGCTTTCTCTACCCTTCTATCGATGCCGCAAAGTGCGTAGAATGCGGCCTCTGCAAAAAGATCTGCGCCTTCCAAAAGGAGCAGCCTGCCCTTGAAGCAGAGCCGCAGGTTTATGCGGTGAAGGCTTCTGATGCGATTCGGGAGCAAAGCTCCTCCGGCGGCGCCTTCACTGCCCTTTCCGATTGCATTTTAAAGCGGGGCGGAGTGGTCTATGGATCGGCCTTTGATGAGCATTTGAAGGCGGTGCATATCCGCGCCGAGACGGAAGGGGAGCGGGATCGCTGCCGCGGCTCCAAATATTCCCAAAGCGAGATGGGGGATATTTTTCCAAAGGTGAAAGAGGATCTTAAAGCAGGGCGGGAAGTGCTTTTTACCGGCACCACCTGCCAGACTGCGGCCCTGCGGGAATATCTTGCCAAAGAAAATACCGAGCGGCTTTATACTGCCGATATTATTTGCCACGGCACTCCCTCGCCGAAGCTTTTTCAGGAATATATTGGCCATATTGAAAAGGTGCGGGGCAAAAAGATCGCCGCCTATTATCATCGCCCCAAGGATCTTGGCTGGAGGGGCGGTGAAAAGCTGATCTATACCGATGGCAAAGCAGAATCGGGCACCACCTTGATTGATGCATGGCGCAATATATTCTATGGGGATCTTGCGCTGCGCCCCTCTTGCTACGAGTGCCGCTATGCTTCCCCCTGCCGCCCTTCGGATATTACTATTGCGGATTTTTGGGGAATTGATGAATACGCCCCTGCCTTCAATGATGGGAAGGGAGTTTCTTTGGTTTTGATCAATTCCGAAAAAGGAAAAAGCCTCTTTGAAGAATGCAAGCCTGTTCTGGCAATCACCGAGAAAAAAATGGAGGAGGCAGTTGTTAAAAATCCCAATTTGCAGAATTCAACGAAATATCCGAAGGGGAGAGAGGAGTTTTGGCGAATTTATTTAAAAGGCGGAATTGGTGCAATTATGGCTGTTTACGGGAAGGATAACCGAAAGCAAAAAATCAAATATATGATCAAAGGGGTTATTCGCGGCCTTGGCCTTATGAAACTTGCTAAAAAGATTTTAAAAAAATAAATTCAGAAAGCGCATCTGTTGGGGATCAATAGATGCGCTTTTTTGCGGATAATACTTGAAAAAAGCGAACAGAAGTGGTATAATTTCATCTGTATGTAAGAAGGTGATTTTTATCGAAAAGAATATTGTTGGGGCGGCCCTTGCGCTGCTGATCGGAATCGGCATTGCCGCTTTGAATTACGGCTTGGGCAGATGGTGTCTGAAAAAGAAACCGGAGCGGTATGCCATGCTGCAACCGGTGCGCTCATTGATCCAGATCGGCTATCTTTTGCTGATCCTTTTGGTTGGGGGCTATACTCCATGGGATCAAATGTGGCTTTTGGTAGGCGGTGCATTGGGGGTAACTCTGCCGATGCCCTATTTTACCTATCGTTTGGTTAAACTCAATGATGCAAAAGGAAAGGAGGAGGATCCGAATGGGTGAGAAATCGGAAGTGCTTTTCAGCATCTTTGGAATTTTAGATGTTACCGGTGAAGTGGTTACCATGTGGATCATTTTAGCGCTGGTGGCGATCCTTTCGCTGATTGTTGGAAAAAATTTAAAGGAGCGGCCCGGAAAATTTCAAAATATGGTGGAAACGGGCGTGGAATATTTGGATAACTTTTTTGCTGATATTTTGGGAAAGAAGAAATCCAGAAAGTATTTCACTTTTTTGGCTTCTCTCTTCATCTTTATTTTAATCGGGAACTATTCGGGGCTGATCCCCGGTGTGGGGCTGACTGATTATGTGAAAGCGCCTACCGCCAATCTTTCGGTAACGATCGGCCTTGGTATTACCACTTTTGTATTTTTGCAATATGTGGGCCTCAGGCATAGTGTAAAAGGCTATTTCAAGCGTTTTGTCAGCCCGATGTTCTTTATGCTGCCGCTGATCCTGCTGGATGAATTTATTAAACCGGCTTCTTTGGCGCTGCGCCTTTTCGGTAATGTTTTCGGGGAAGAAATGGTTACCGAAGAGCTTTATCATATCTTCCCCATCGGAATCCCTGTGGTGATGATGGTGCTCTCCATTTTGTTCTGCGCCCTTCAGGCCATGGTCTTTACTATGCTTACCTCGATCTATCTCGATGAGATGACCGAAGAAGAATAAAAAAATTATTTTCAAAGGAGAAATTTAAAAATGACTTCCGGAATTATTGCTATTGCTGCTGCTATTACGATTGCTGTGAGCACTATTGGCCCTGCAATCGGTCAGGGAATGACTGCGAAGAGCGCTATGGAGGGCATCGCCCGCCAGCCCGACGCTGCAAAAGAGATCCGCTCTACTTTGATTATTTCTCTGGCGTTGATGGAAGCGCTGACCATTTATGGTTTGCTGATCGCTTTCATGCTGGTGGCAAAGGTATAAGGGTGGCTCAATGACCATTCAGGTATCGATTACAATCTGGGCGATCCTTTGCTTTATCGCCCTGATGCTGATTTTGCATTTTCTTCTTTTTAAGCCTTGCCTTGCGCTGATGGACCGCCGAAAGGCGAGAATTGATGCGGCAGCAGCGAAAAAAGAAGAATATGAGCAGATTGCCAAAGAGCAGGAAGCAAAAATGATCGCGCAAAAGGAAGCGGCTCATAAAGCGATGCGCAAGGCCGCAAAGGATGAAATCGAGAAAATTCGCATGGAAAGCAAAAAAGCCTTGGAGATTGCCAAGCGCGAGCGGATCCGCGAGCTTGATTTCAGCCATAGCAAGGCCGAAATCGAGCGGGCCGAGATCCTTCGGATCCTTGGCAGCCATGCGCGGGATCTGGCCGAAACTTTTGCTAAAAGTGTTGTAAAGGAATAAGTAGGAATCAATGGAAATCCAATATGTGATCATCAACTTTTTGATCCTTGCCGCAATTATTATTCTCTTTTGCCGCAAAACCATTGTGCGCCTTTTCCGCTCCAGAAGGGAGCAGATCGAAGCGGCTCTCGATGAAGCGGAGCGGCTGGAGCAGGCAAAGCCGCCGGTGATGCCTGCCCTTGAAGGGAAGATTGCGCCCGATGCAGTGAATGAAGAGGTTCTTTTGGAGCGAGCCGATGCGGAAGAAAAGATCGCTCAGGTGAAGGCCTTTGGAAAGCGGGAATGCGATGAGATTCATCGCATGATGATCGAAAAGGTTAAAAAAGAATTCTTTTTATGCCTCAAGGAGAATGTGGCGCAGGTTTTTGCCAAGGATCCTTATTATAGCAAAATGCGGGCCTTGGAAGAGAGCCAGATCGATGAGATTTTGAAGCTTATTAAGCTCACCCCCGGTGATATGGCTTATTTAAAGCGCCATGATGTGCTTTATGTAACCCTTACCTCGACCTATCCGCTCTCTGAAGAGTTGGTTCAAAAGGTGGATCGGGCTACCACCGAGCTTTTGAAGACTGTTGGAGGCAAAACCTCTCTTTGGGTGCTGCAGGATCCCTCTTTTATCGGAGGATTGCGGCTGCGCATTGGTGATACGGTTTACGATGGCACCGTTGCCGAAGAACTTTATCATTTCGAGAGCAGCATCAAAAAAGATCCCATTTCTTCGGATGAGGCTGCAAAGGAAGTTTTGGCCGAATATGAAGAAAAGGTCAGGAACTATACCCCGAAGATCCATGAGTACCAGCTTGGGCGCGTGATGCAGATCTCCGATGGTATTTGCTGGATGGATGGCCTTGCCGATATTATGTATGGCGAGGTTGTGGAATTCGAATGCGGCGAGCGGGGCATGGTGCTGGATATTCAGCCCGACCGCATCGGTTGCGTTATCTACGGGGAATATGAAAATATCGAAAGCGGCAGTAAGGTGCGGCGGGTTGGCCGCATTGCTTCTGTGCCGGTGGGCGAAAGCCTTCTCGGGCGCGTGGTAGATGCAGTGGGCAATCCGGTGGATGGCAAAGGCCATCTTCCGTTTACCGATCGCCGCCCCATTGAGCATCCCGCACCCGGCATTTTGGATCGGGCGCCTGTTTGCAAACCGCTCCATACCGGCCTGAAGGCCATCGATGCCTTGGTACCCATCGGCAGAGGTCAGCGGGAGCTGATCATCGGCGATCGGCAGACCGGTAAGAGCGCCATCGCCCTTGATGCTATCATTAATCAAAAGGGCAAGGATACCATTTGCGTCTATGTTGCAATCGGGCAGAAGGAAACCTCTATCGCCGAAATTAAGGATCGCTTGGAGCGAAGCGGCGCCATGGAATATACTACCATTGTGGCGGCCCCTGCTTCCGGCTCGGCGGCAACCCAGTATATTGCCCCCTTCTCCGGTACCGCTATGGCGGAATACTTTATGTATGCCGGCAAGGATGTCTTGATCGTTTATGATGATCTTTCCAAGCATGCGGTGGCTTATCGGGAGCTTTCGCTCTTGCTCCATCGCCCTTCGGGAAGAGAAGCCTATCCCGGCGATATTTTCTATCTTCATTCCAGATTGCTGGAGCGCTCCGCCCATCTTTCGGAAGAATTCGGCGGCGGTTCTATAACGGCTCTGCCTATTATTGAAACCTTGGCCGGCGATATCTCGGCCTATATTCCCACCAATGTCATCTCTATTACCGATGGTCAGATCTTCTTGGAGAGCGAGCTTTTCCATGAGGGCCAGCGGCCTGCGATCAATGTGGGCCTTTCGGTTTCGCGGGTAGGTGGCGCGGCTCAAACCAAGCTGATGAAGCAGATGGCGGCCTCCTTGCGCACCCGCCTTGCCCAATATCGGGAACTTGCGGATTTCACCCAGCTTGGCACCGATGTTGATGAAGATACCAAGCGCACGCTGAATGCAGGCGCTCATCTGATGGAAGCCCTTAAGCAGGGCCGCTATCAGCCGATGGAAGACTGGGCGCAGGCGCTTTTGCTCTTTGCAGTATCCGAAGGCTATGCCGATCAGTTGCCCCTTGAGCAAATGGCAGAATTTGAGCGGGAATTGGTTCATTATTTTGCCGATGAACAGGGCGGGATCGTTGATGAATTGAAAACCGGCGCCAAGGCCGATGCCGCTCTTTTGGAAAAGATGCGGGCAGCCCTTGGAGCATTTTCTGCGAGGGCATAAGCCATGGCAGCAATTCAAAGCTTGAAAAAGCAATTAAAAGGCATTCGATCCACCCAAAAACTTACCAAGGCGATGAAAACCATCTCCACAGTGAAGTTTTCCAAGTTGAACGGGCTTTATAGCGATTATTCTGCCTATGGAAAAGAATGCGCCGCTCTTCTCTCTCAATTTGGGGGCGCTTTTGCGGCCTCGATCGGCATGGAGGCGCCCGATGCTCCCGCTGCAGTGGTGGTTATTGCAGGGAATAAGGGCTTATGCGGAAGCTTCAATGCGGAACTTTTGCATTTTGCCGAAAGCAAATTGGAAGAGTTTGATGAGCTGAAGCTCTATACTTGCGGGAAAAAAGCAAGCCAATATTTCAAGGGCAAAAAACGGCCCTTGGAGCGGGAAGCGGTTTTTGCCGATCTTCCCGATTATGATGAGGTCTCTTCTCTTCTGGAAGAGTTGCTGGAGCGCCGCAAGCGCGGCGAGATCGGCCGCATCTGCGTGATTTATCCCGAATATCGGAATATGATGATTCAGCGCCCTGTGATCCGCGATCTTTTCAGCGCTCCCGAAGGGGGGGCAGAAGCGCCTTGCCTTTATTTTCCCGATCAGCAAACCTTGGTGGATCGGGCGGCGAAAACGATCTTTCGGGCTGTTTTCTATGGCTGGGTGCTGGAGGCGGCCATCGGCGCCCAAGCGGCCACTTTGATGACCATGCGCTCCGCTTTCGATACAGCGACCGAATATTGCGCCCAACTGGAAGGGCAGATCAATCGCCAAAGGCAGAGCGCAGTTACCGCGGATGTAATCGAAACCTCCTCTGAACGGAGCGAGAGTTAAAAGTGTAATTTTACACCGCTATTTTTCGCATAACAAAGCGGTTTTATGAAAATTCGCCCTTTTGGCGAAAATGAGAAATTAAGTGAGGCGAGAACATGGCAAAAGGTTCTAAAGGAATGGTTTTGCGGATCACCGGACCGGTTGTTGACATTCTGTTTGATCCCTTCGACCTGCCGGATATCTTTCATGCGGTTACCATTACCCATGAAGGGGAAGAATATGTATTAGAAGTATCCCAGCATCTTGGAGACGGAGAGGTGCGCTGCATCTCTATGCACCCGACCGATGGCATGAGCCGCGGGCTTACCGCTGTGGATACCGGCGCCCCTATCAGCGTGGCGGTGGGGGAGGCAACCCTTGGAAGAATGGTCAATGTAACCGGTAAGCCCATCGATAAGGAAGAGCCCATTATTGCAGAAGAGCGCTGGCCGATCCATCACCCTGCCCCTCGGTTTTCCGATATTGTGGCGGCAGATGAGATTTTGGAAACCGGCATTAAGGTAATCGATTTGATGACTCCTTATGTGCGCGGCGGAAAGATCGGCCTTTTCGGCGGCGCAGGTGTTGGCAAAACCGTTTTGATTATGGAGCTGATCCGGAATATTGCATTTGAGCATGATGGCTATTCGGTTTTTGCCGGAGTGGGCGAGCGTTCCCGTGAAGGAAACGACCTTTACAATGAGATGAAGCAATCCGGAGTATTGGATAAAACCGCTCTGGTCTTTGGCCAGATGAATGAAACTGCCGGCGCGCGTTTGCGGGTGCCTTTGGTGGGGCTGACCATGGCGGAATATTTCAGAGAGCATTCCCATAAAGATGCGTTGCTCTTTATTGATAATATCTTCCGCTTTTCTCAAGCAGGTTCCGAGGTTTCCGCCCTTCTTGGCAGAATGCCCTCGGCAGTAGGCTATCAGCCCACCCTTGCCAGCGAGATGGGCAAGCTGCAGGAGCGCATTGTTTCCACCGGTAACGGATCCATTACATCGGTGCAGGCGGTTTATGTCCCTGCCGATGATCTGACCGACCCTGCTCCCGCCACCACCTTCTCCCATCTGGATGCCACCACGGTGCTTTCCAGAAAGATTGTGGAGCTTGGAATCTACCCTGCGGTGGATCCTTTGGAATCCTCTTCTCGTATGCTCACTCAGGATATGGTAGGGGAGCGCCATTATCGGGCGGCCAAAGAGGTGCAGCGGATTTTGCAGAAATATAATGAATTGCAGGATATTATTGCGATTCTCGGTATGGAAGAGCTTTCTCCCGAAGATAAAACAACGGTCAAGCGGGCAAGAAGGCTTCAGCGCTTCTTCAGCCAACCCTTCCATGTGGCCGAGAGCTTCACCGGTACCCCCGGCGCTTATGTGCCCCTGCAAAAGACCATCGAAGGGGTGGAAGAGATCCTCTCCGGCAGATGCGATGAAATTCCTGAGCATTGCTTCATGATGTGCGGCACCATTCAAGAGGTGTATGCCAAAGCGAATAAGGGGTAAAGGTTATGAGCATTACATTGAAGATAGTAACCCCTGCAGGAATTGTGGGGCCTCTTTCCTGCGATTCTGTGCGGCTGACTCTTTCCGACGATCTTTCGGAGAGGGGCGGCGGCTCTTTCGGAATTCGCGAGGGGCATAGCAAATCCTTGCTTTCCTTAATGGAAGGGCCCATGGAGGCTTTAATGGAGGAAAAAACCATTTTAAAGGGGCGCCATGGTCAGGGTTTTGCAACCATTGAAAATAATGAGGTTAAAATCATAACGGAACGCTTCGAAAAAGAATAATATTCATTTTGGAATTCACTTGCAAAAGACCGCGGTGCGCAGCAGCGTTACCGCGGCCTTTTTCTGCAAAGAGGAATTTTTTTGCTTTTTCAGGAAAAAAAGTAAAATATAAATGTTCACAGTTGGAAATGTTTTTTACTTGACAATTATAGTAATATAAATTAAAATTTCTATTATATAATGGGTTGTTGTGTGGTTATAAGCAGATAGCCCAAAGAAAGGTGAAAGAAGAATGGCATTTTATCTTCCGGGAACCCATGTTCCCCATCGAAAAAATACGCTGAAAACCCCGATTGCTTCCTTGGGTGCGCCCAAAACTGTATCCATTCCCATGGCGATGCATATCGGAAAGCCTGCTGTTCCTATTGTGAAGGTGGGCGATTTGGTAAAGGTCGGCACCAAGATCGGCGAGGCAGATGGATATATCTCCTCTCCTGTTTACTCCAGTGTATCCGGCAAGGTGATCAAACTGCAGGATTATCTGCAAATGAATGGGATGATGACCACTGCTGTGGTGATCGAATCCGATGGTGCCATGGAGCGGGAAGCGCTTTCTGCCCCCTCTATTAATAGCAGAGAAGATCTGATCAATGCAGTGAAAGAAAGCGGCATTGTGGGCCTTGGGGGCGCAGGGTTTCCCACTTATGTGAAGCTTGATGCGGATCCTGCGCGCATGGAATATTTGATTATCAACGGCGCCGAATGCGAGCCTTATGTTACCAGCGATACCGTAACCATGCTGAATCGGGCTGAAGAGATGGCCTTTGCCCTTAAAGCCCTTCATCGGTGGCTTGGGATTAAGCAGGTAATTATCGGAATCGAAAATAATAAGAAGGAAGCAATCCTTCAGATGAAAAAAATGGCCGCTTCCATTGAGGAATGCAAGGTTGAGGTAAAGAGCCTTCCCGCTCTTTACCCCCAAGGGGGCGAAAAGGTGCTGGTCTACCATACCACAGGGCGCAAAATTCCCATGAATAAGCTTCCTATCGAAGTGGGATGCGTGGTAATGAACTGCACCACTTTGGCCGCCATCGGCGGCTATCTGCAAACCGGTATGCCTTTGGTGGAAAAATGCGTTACGGTTGATGGCGGCGCGGTGAAGGAGCCGAAAAATGTGGTTGCCCCTATCGGAGCATCCTTTAAGGATCTCTTTGATTGCTGCGGCGGCCTTTCGGAAGAGCCTGCCAAGCTGATCTATGGGGGGCCCATGATGGGCATTACCGTTGCCAGTGCGGATGCTCCCATTATGAAAAATACCAATGCGATCCTGGCGCTGACCGAAAAGGAAACCAAGCTGCCGAAAACTACTGCCTGCATTCGTTGCGGCGCGTGCGTGAATACCTGCCCCTTCGGCCTTGCGCCTATGGCCATTGCCTCTGCTTATGATAAAGAGGATGCCGAGGAGCTTTCCGCCCTTAAGGTGGAGGCCTGCATGGAATGCGGTTGCTGCAGCTATGTTTGCCCCGCAAATCGCCCCTTGGTGCAGATCAATAAGCTTTCCAAGCAATTATTGAAAGAAATCAGAATGAAGGAGGAAAAGAAGGCATGAGTTCTTTATCGAAACTGACTGTTTCTCCCCATATTCATAGCGGCCGCTCCACAAGCGGGATCATGCTTGAGGTTTTGATCGCGCTGCTGCCTGCCACCTTTATGGGGGCCTATATCTTCGGCCTGCGCTCCCTTTTGGTGGTTGCCCTTTGCATGATCTGCTCTGTTGGCTTTGAGGCGCTCTTTAATCTGATCATGAAGCGGGAGCAGACCATCGGCGATCTTTCCACCGCGGTTACCGGCCTGCTGCTTGCTTTGAACCTGCCTGCCAATATCCCCCTTTGGCAATGCGCGGTGGGCAGCCTTTTTGCCATCATTTTGGTAAAATGCTTATTTGGCGGAATCGGCCAGAATCTGGTGAACCCCGCCATTGCGGCGCGGGTATTTATGCTGGTAGCCTTCGGCTCGATGGCAAAAGCCGCATTCCCTGCAGATGCAGTGGCATCGGCAACGCCTTTGGCGGCAGAGAAAATGCCCTCTCTGATGGATCTTTTCTTTGGGAACCATGGAGGCGCCATCGGCGAAACCTGCGCCTTTGCGCTCCTGATCGGCGGGATCTATCTTTTGGTGCGCAAGATCATCACTTGGCATATTCCTGCATCTTTTATTGCTACTGTATTTATCTTTTCCCTCTTCATGGAGGGCTTTGATGCTTCGGCCGCTCTTGCGCAGGTTTTGGCCGGCGGGCTTTTGATCGGCGCCTTCTTTATGGCCACCGATTATGTTACCTCTCCCGAAACCCCTTGGGGCAAGATCATCTTCGGCCTTGGGGCAGGGCTTTTAACCTGCCTGATCCGCTATTTCGGCAGCTATCCTGAAGGGGTATCCTTCGCCATTCTCTTTATGAATATTCTTACTCCCTATATCACCCGCTGGACGCGTAGAAAAGTTTTCGGAACAGGAGGGGAGCAAAAATGATCAAGAGCATTAAAAATATTGCGGTTTTGGTTTGCATCTGCAGCGCTATTGTATTGCTCTTGGCGCTCACCAATTCCATTACCGCTCCTGCTATCGAAAAAAATCAAAATGCTGCCGCTAATGCGGCCCTTCTCGAAGTGATGCCGGAAGGCAAGGGCTTCGAGGTGATGGATCTTGGGGGATTTGAGCTTCCCGCCACCGTTACCGAAGTGCATAAGGAGACCGAAGGCCTTGGCTATGTGGTGAAGCTTACCACCTCCGGTTATGGTTCGGATATGGTCATTATGTGTGGCGTGGGGGCCGATGGAGTGGTAACCGGTGCGGTATGCCTCTCTTCCAATGAAACCCTTGGCCATGAAAAAACCTATGGTGCAAATTTTGCCGAAAAAGATGCGGCAGGAGTGGAAGCGGTAGATACCCTTGCAGGGGCTACCAAAACCACCGAGGCTTATAAAAACGCTGTGAAGGATGCATTGAACGCCGCAATCATTTTGGGCGGCGGTTCGGTAGATATTCGCACCGAAGAGCAGATCCTTGCCGATAATCTTGCCGCCGCTCTTCCCGCAGGCGATACCTTTGAGAAGGTATTTATCGTTGAAGAGTTGGCAGGCGTTGATGCCATTTATGCCGCCAAGAACGGCGCAGGGTATGTCTGCCTGATCGGTGAGGAATTTATCGGCGTTGGCGCCGATGGAGCTTCCGCCGATGAAAAGGCGGCAGATGCAGTGGCTAAAATCAAGGCGACCTCCTTTGAGGAACTGGACGCATCCGCCCATGAAGAGATCGCGGATTTTGTGGTCTCTGCGAAAAAGACCGATAGCGGCAACTATTTGATCGAAACCAAAGGCGCCGGCTATGGCATTAAGGGCGGCAACGAATGGCATCCTGCCTCCGGCGAATATATTGTTGTGAAGGTGGCAATTTCTGCCGCCGGCAAGATTCTTGATTGCGCAACTGTTTCGGAAGCGGAAACTGATGGCTTGGGCGATGCCTGCGCCGATGAGAGCTTCTATGGCCAGTTTATCGGCAAAGAGGAAGCAAACTATACCGAAATTGATGGGATCAGTGGCGCGACCATGACCACCGATGGCTATAAGCAAGCCATTCAAAGAGCTTATGAAGCGATGAAGATTTTGAAAGGAGGTGCCTGATGATGAAGAAAACCAATGATAAAAATACAGAGATGTGGCTTAATAATTTTCTTGTAAATCTTGAAACTTTTTGTAACGGAATTATCAAAGAAAATCCCGTTTTGGTGCTCATTCTCGGCACCTGCCCCACTCTGGCTACCACCACAACTGTGAATGGCGCTTTGGGTATGGGGATCGCGGCTTTGGCAGTGCTTGTATGCTCCAATGTATTTATCTCTCTTTTGAGAAAGATCATTCCCGAATCCATGCGGATCCCTTGCTATATCGTTATTATCGCAGGGTTTGTTACCATTGTTAAATTAATTGTGCAGGCCTTCCTGCCCGATCTTTATGCCACCCTTGGCGTTTATCTTGATTTGATCACGGTCAACTGCATTATCCTTGGCCGCGCCGAAATGTTTGCGGGGAAAAACCCTGTGGTCCGCTCCGCTCTCGATGGAGTGGGAATGGGGCTTGGATTTACCCTTGCCCTCGGCGCCATGGCCTTTATCCGCGAGGTTTTCGGCAATGGCTCTATTGCGGGGGTTGCCATTCCTTTTATGGAAAATTATAAGATCGAGTTTCTCACCAAGGCCCCCGGCGGCTTAGTGGTATATGGATTGCTGATCGCTTTGATCCATGCGGTAACCAAGGGGAAGGCTCCATTAAAGAAATCCTTCTCCTGCGAGGGTTGCCCCAATGCGAGCACCTGCCATGCTGAATCTTGCGCCAAGAAAGGAGAGAAAGAATAATGGAAATGTTTAAAGTATTAATCATCATCCTGCTCTCTTCTGTTTTGGTAGATAACTATGTTTTAAGCCGCTTTCTCGGAATCTGCCCCTTCCTTGGGGTTTCCAAAAAGCTGGATCAGGCCACCGGCATGGGCGTTGCGGTAACGATTGTGATGCTGATCGCCACCGCTGTAACTTGGCCGATTCAATATTTTGTATTGAATACGCTGAATCTTGGCTATCTGCAAAATATTGTATTTATTCTTGTGATTGCCACTTTGGTTCAGATGCTGGAGTTGGTGCTGAAGAAGCTTTCGCCCGCCCTTTATAAGGGCCTTGGCGTTTATCTGCCGCTCATCACCACCAACTGCGCGGTGCTGGGTGTAACCATTAATAATATCATTGATGGCTATTCCTTTATTGAATCTATGGTCAGCTCTTTGGGTTGCGGCCTTGGCTTCCTTTTGGCAATGGTTCTCTTTTCGGGTTTGCGCTCCCGCATTAATGAGAGCAATGTGCCCGAACCCTTTAAGGGCTTGGCTGTTACCCTGATTGCCGCCTCCTTCATCTCCCTTGCTTTTATGGGCTTTGGCGGCATTGTTGAAAATATTTTTGCATAAAGCAAGGAAAGGAGAAAAGAATGGATATTTTAATTGCATTTCTTGTGATGGTTGCGGTGGCTTTGATCGCCGGAATCCTGATCGCTGTTTTCTCTCATTTCTTCGCTGTTGCTGAAAATCCCCTTAAAAAGCAGCTTCGGGAATGCCTGCCCGGCATTAATTGCGGCGCATGCGGCTATAAGGGCTGCGATGATTATGCCGAAGCTTTGGCAGAGGGCGGAGTGAAGCCCAATCTTTGCATTCCCGGCGCGCAGGATGTGGCCGATGAGATCGGCGGCATCCTCGGTGTTGAGGCGGAGCCTTTTAAAGATGTTGTGGCTTTTGTGGCATGCAATGGCCATTGCGAGGCCGCTTCCAAAAAGGCGGAATATGAAGGGGTGCAGACCTGCGCCGCCGCCTCCATGCTCTTTGGCGGCGATAATGCCTGTCGCTTCGGTTGCCTTGGTTTTGGCGATTGCGCCGCCGCTTGCCCTGCCGATGCCATCTGCATGGAAGAGGGAATTGCGCGGATCAATACCGCTCGCTGCCTTGGCTGCGGCATCTGCGCCAATACCTGCCCCAAGGGAATTATTTCCATGCTCTCGCAGCATGCAGAAACCGTTGTAATGTGCAGCAGCAAGGATAAGGGCGGGGAGGCCCGCAAGGCCTGCAAAAACGCTTGTATCGGCTGCAAAAAATGCGAAAAGACCTGCCCCCATGGAGCAATCACTGTGCAGGATAATCTGGCGGTGATCGATTATGAAAAGTGCGTAAATTGCGGAAGTTGCGTGGCAGTTTGCCCCACCGGTTGCCTCAAAACCGTATTCTTCCCCAACCTGCCCGAAGGGGTGGATCATGAGGATCTGATCGGTTGATAGAGAATAATTCTTCAAAAAAGCGCTATTGGCGCAATGATATTTTGCTGATCGGCGGTATTTTGCTGGCGGCGGCAATCGGCGGGCTCTGCCTTCTTCTTTTTCGAGGGCAGGGGGCGGCGGTAGAAGTGCGGATCGATGGAAAGCTTTATGGCACCTATTCACTTTCGGAGGATCGCATAGAAGAGATCCGCACCGGAGAGGATCAACTGAATCGCTTGGTGATCCGCGATGGAAAAGCATCGGTAGATCTGGCCACCTGCCCCGATGGTATCTGCGCCGCTCATCACCCGATCTCCAGAGAAGGGGAGAGCATTATCTGCCTTCCTCATCGGGTGGTGGTCGCAGTGGTGAAAGAAGAGAAGAACGGCGCGGATATAATAGTTTAATTTGGGAGAAGACGATTGATGAAAAGCAAGGCGAAGTTAACTGCCTTTTTGGGGCTGTGCACAGCGCTGGCCTTAGTTCTGGCCTATGCCGAGGCGATCCTGCCGCCCCTCTTTCCGGCGGTGCCGGGCATCAAGATGGGGCTGCCGAATATTATTATAATATTTCTGCTTTACCGCAAAGGCCCGAAGGCTGCGGCGGCGGTATCCCTCTTGCGGATCTTGCTTGCTACCATGCTTTTTGGCAATGTGATGGCGCTTTTCTATAGCCTTGCAGGCGGCGCTTTGAGCTTTTTGGTGATGCTTCTTCTGAAGAAAATCAATGGATTTTCTGCCGTTGGCGTTAGTGTGGCAGGGGCGGTGAGCCATAATCTTGGCCAAATTTTAGTGGCGATGCTCTTATTGGAAACCATGGAGCTTGGCTATTATATGGTGGTGCTTACCGTTACCGGCTCTATCGCAGGGGTGCTGATCGGCCTTTGCGGCGGGGCCCTGATTCGAAAATTGCCGAATACCCTATTAAAATAGTATATACCCGCTATGCGAAATCTGCATAGTGGGTATTGTATTTTTTATTGACAGACAGTGCAAAATAATATAGAATAAAATTAATGTAAAATATAAAATAGGAGAGTATGTGTTATGAAAAGATTCTTAGCAATTTCCCTCTGTGTTCTTTTGGCTCTTTCTACCCTTCTGATGGGCGGATGCGCCAAGGAAGAAGCGCTGAAATTCGGCGCAGGTGTTTATGTGGGTGCTCCCGCTACTGCTGATGCTACCGCAGATAAAGAAGGTACCGGCGAGTTTGCCGCTACTGTTGCGGCAGTTACTGTTGATGCCGATGGCAAGATTGTGGCTTGCGCGCTGGATACCATGAGCAGCGCAGTGAAGTTCACTGCTGATGGCAAGGCCATCGCTAACCAAGAGTTCAAAACCAAATATGAGCTTGGCAAGGATTATAATATGGTTGCTTATGGCAATGCCAAGAAGGAATGGTTTGAGCAGGCAGATGCTTTTGAGGGCGTTGTTGCCGGCAAAACTCTTGAAGAGGTAAAGGCTTTGGTTGCCGAAGGCAATAAGGGGACCGACGATGTGGTTGAAGCAGGCTGCACCATTATGATCAATGAGTTTGTTGGTGCAATCGAGAAGGCTTATAATGCTGCCGCAGAATCCGAGGTTACTGCCGAGAATACTTTGAAGGTAACGGTTGCTACCGAGCAGACCTGCACCGATGCCACCGCTGATAAGAATGGCTCCAATAAGGTTGCCAATTATTTCTTTGCCGCCGCATTGGATGCCGATGGCAAGGTGGTTGCCGCTGCCAGCGATTGCGTTGAGGTGGAATTCACCTTCGATACCAAGGGCAAGGCTACTCTTGATACCACCAAAGCAGTAAAGACCAAGAAGGAGCAAGGCTCCGATTATGGTATGGTTGCTTATGGCGGCGCTACCAAAGAATGGTTCGAGCAGGCTGCTGCCTTCGATGCAAACTGCATTGGTAAGACCGGCGAAGAGATTGCCAAGCTTCAGGGCGAAGATGGCAAGGGTGTTGAAGCGCTGCAAACTGCAGGCTGCACCATCTATGTAACCGGCTTTGTTAAGGCCGCTTCCAAGATCTGAAAAAATCTGAAGATAGGATAAAACGGGAGGCGTGCCTCCCGTTTTTCTTCAATGAATGATGAAAAGAAGAATTTTTTGTATGGCGCTGGCGGTGATTTTGCTGCTGGGCAATCTATCCGGTTGCGCCGCGATGAAAAAGCAAAAATACAGCGCTTATTCCTTTGATTATTTTGATACTGCCTCTACCATTACCGGCTATGCAGAAAGCAAAGAGGAATTTGATCAGGTGGCTGATGAGATCTTGGCCATGCTGGAGGAATATCATCAGCTTTATTCCATCTACCATCGCTTTGATGGAATTGAAAATCTTTGCACTGTTAATGAATTGGCAGATGGTGCGCACCGCAAGGTGAAGGTAGACCAAAAGATTATTGATCTATTGCTTTATGCAAAAGAAATGTATGAAAAAACCGATGGTGTTTTGAATGTTGCCATGGGGAGCGTGCTCTCTATCTGGCATGATCATCGCTCCATCGGAATGGATGCGCCGGAAGAGGCTTCCCTGCCTTCCATGCAGATCCTTTGGGAGGCCGCAAGGCATACCGATATTAATAATATTGAAATTGATGAAAAAGCGTCTACTGTTTATATCATCGATGCGCTCACCACTATAGATGTGGGCGCTATTGCCAAGGGCTATGCCACCGAGAGAATTGCCCGATCCTTGGAGGAGCAGGGAATCGAGGGTTATGTGCTCAATATTGGCGGCAATGTGCGCACGATTGGGCAAAAGCCCGATGGCGAGCTTTGGACGATTGGTATTGAGAATCCCCAAGGCGGCGATCATCTTGCTTATATGGAGCTTGGGGGGCAATCCCTTGTAACCAGCGGATCCTATCAGCGGTATTATACCGTTGATGGCAAGCGCTATCATCATATTATCCACCCCGATACCCTGATGCCCGCCGAAGGCTTTTTATCGGTTTCGGTGATCAGCCAAGATTCCGGCCTTGCCGATGCCCTCTCCACCGCTCTTTTCTGCATGCCCTTGAAGGAGGGGCAGAAAATGGTGGCGGAGCTTCCCGATGCAGAGGTTATGTGGGTGCTGGAGGATGGCAGCCAAATTACCTCCTCCGGCTGGGATTTCTATTTAAAGCAATAAAAAAGAACCCCTCGGGGGTTCTTTTTTTATTGCTGATTCAGTTCCTCTTCCTCTAAAACCCGATAGGCCACCTTGCCCACTAAAGTTTTTGGAAGCTCTTCTCTAAAGGCAATATCATAGGGAAGGGCATATTTGGCAATATGCTCCCTGCAATAATCCATCAGCAGCGCTTTGGTGGCTTCATCGGCCTTTGCGTCGGGCGCAAGCTTGATAAAGGCTTTCACCTTTTGCATCTTTAAGGAATCGGGCACACCGATAATGCAGCTCATCTGCACCAGCGGATGGGCATCTAAAATATTTTCCAGTTGGGCGGGATAAATGTTATAACCGGAGGATACAATCATGCGCTTGGCGCGCCCCTTGAAATAAACAAAGCCTTGCTCATCCATAGTGCCCAGATCGCCGGTATAAACCCAAGTCAGCCCATCGGCATGGGTGCGCAGGGTTTTGGCGGTCTCTTCAGGGTGGTCCATATATTCCTTCATCACCGTTGGCCCTGCCAAAAGGATCTCGCCCTCTTCCCCGTAGGGTAGCTCCCGATCGGTATCGGGCTCCACAATTTTAATATAGGTATCGGGGAAGGGCAGGCCGATAGAGCCTTCTTTTGCCATATGGGCGGGAGTGAGGCAGCAGGCAGTAACGGTTTCGGTAGTGCCATAGCCTTCCCGCACCTGAATGGTGGCATTATGGTCTTTAAGGAATTGATCCAATTTCTTTTTCAGCTCAATGGAAAGGGAATCTCCGCCGGAGAAAACACCTTTGAGGCAAGAAAGATCCTTGCCCTCCATATTGGGCAGCCGCAAAAGGGCTTCATAAAGAGTGGGTACTCCTGCAATAAAGTTGCATTGATATTTAATAAGGTCCTTGGCATAGGTCTTCGGGGTAAAGCGAGGCACCAAAATGCATCTGCCGCCTTGGCTGAGCATGGTATGAATGCAAACGCCAAGACCAAAGCCATGGAAGATCGGCATGGCCGCCAGCATCTTATCGCCGATTTTAAAGATCGGGTTGGCCGCGATCACCTGCTGCCCTAAAGCATTAAAATTAAGGTTCGTTAAAATAATTCCTTTGGTGGTGCCGGTGGTGCCGCCGGAATAGAGGATTACCGCAGGATCTTCGGCGCGGCGCTCAAGGCGCGCCGCTTTCTCTTTTGCGCCGAGGCGCAAAAATTCCCGCCAGAAAAGCACCGGCGCATCATGGGGCAGTTTTTTGATCTTGCGCCCCGATGTAAGGCTATAGCCAATCTTCAAGAGGGGTTTAAGCTCATCTTTAATGGAGGCGATGATCAGGTGCTTAAGGCCTGTATTTTCCCGAATATGGGCAAATTTTTCATAGAATTGATCCAAGGTGATGGCAGCAACCGATTTGGATTCATTAAGATAGAATTCAATCTCTTTTTCCGCCGAAAGGGGATGGATCATATTGGCAACGGCACCGATTTTATTGATTGCATAGAAAAGATAAATCCCTTGGGGGCAGTTGGGCAGGGCGATGGTAATGCGGTCGCCTTCCTTGATGCCAAGCTTTTTAAGGGAGGAGGCGCAACGGTTGATCTCCTGCACCATTTTTTGATAGGTTGTGGCCCTGCCCATAAAATCAAAGGCGATATTTTGGGGATATTTTTGGGCGATTTTTTCAACTGCCTCAACCATAGTCCCTTTAAAATAATGGAGGCTCTTGGGCAGATCGCCAAGATAGGGAATCCAAGGGGCTTTTGCTGTTATTTCATTCATTCGTAATCTACCTCTTCTTCAAAGGGGCGCTCCAAAAGCTCCGGATTTTCCAAAAGATGCTGCATCAGCCGCAGGGTTTTAGCATAATAGTAGCCATCGGCGATCCGCTCATCAATCGTCATGCTGATATTCACGCTCTCGCGCATGGTTACCGCGCCCTCTTCATCATAAAAGGGGCGCTTTTTGATCATACCGATGACGCAAAATACAGAATTTGTGCCCCAGTTGGTCATATGATGATAGCCTGCATCTAGCTTCAGGGAGCCAAGATTGGTCAGCACCACCGAGCAATAATAAGGATCGGTGGCAATGATGGAAGCGGGCATCCGGCCATGGCGATCCAGCCAGCGGGCAATGGAACCGATCAGATGCTTACCGGGGATTTTTTGAATGGCATCCATGCTGGCGGTGGATTGGTCTTTTTTATCGCTTCTGCAGAAAGAAACCTGCCGATAGATCTCATCATGAATGGTATCGATGGTATCGCTGCCGCTTGCCTTGATGCGGGCAAGGGCCTCGCCGCCATGGTCGGAAAAGATCTTCTTCACCGTGAAGGCGGCGGTCAGCTCATTCCGCTCATACATATTGCCGTTGGCAATAAAATAATTCATCTTGGGCCGAAGGGCAATCGTTTTCAGATTGGCGGCCAAAATAAGTTGAAATAAATTATATTTATAGGCGGGTTCCCCCTCGTTTTTCTTACGGAGATATTCCGTTGCATTGGTCAGGTCGATGGTGAAATTCATGCAGGCTTCATTATCGCATCGATTGGGATACATCAGCGGCATGATATAGTGCATGGAATCGATTTTGCGAAGGAGCGTTCCATCCTTCCGATCTCCCCATTTTCTCATCTTTTTTATTCCTCTCTATTTTTAAAATGGCCATAAGAGACGTGCGAATTATATCATATTTCATCTTTTTTTTCAAGCAAAAAGCAATAAAAAAGGCACTCCGAAGAGTGCCTATGAAAGGGTTATTTTATTTCTATCTTAATATCGCCGGTATCGGTATGAATCTCGCATCTTCCGCCGCTAACAGAAGAGGGAAGATCAATGCGGCCGGTATCGGTTTTTGTAATAAATATTTTTTCCGAAAGCAGCGTTCCGCGCACATCGCCGGTATCGGTTTCTATAAAGATTTCCGCGCCGTCGGAGCAATCGAATCTTATATCGCCGGTATCCCGCTCAATCGTGATTTTCCCCTCGGCAACAACATTTTCCAGCAAGAGATCGCCGGTGCTGCCGTTGGAGATCAAATTTTTGCATGAAACATGGCTCAGCTCGGTTTCTCCGGTGGATACTTCTGCCTTTAGGTCGCCGCAGGTGATATGGGAGGCGGTGATCTTGCCTGTTGAGGCGGAAAGGTCGATGGCGCCTGCAGAAAGATTTTCGAGATGGATCCCGCCGGTGCTTGTTTCGATTTTGATCAGGGCGGAGGCAGAGGCCGAAAAGCGAACCTCTCCGGTGCTCGATGCAATGGTTGCGGTTTCGAATTTAAAGGAGCGCGGCAGCTCGATATCACCGGTATTTCCTTGAATCAAAAGGTTGGCATACTGCGTTTTCGGAAGGTGAATAATTAATTTCGGAGATTTGAAGTTGATGCCGATATACTCATACCATGCCTTTTTATCCACTTTAATGGTAAGGGTTTCCCCCTCCACCGCAACGCTATGCTTTGCGTTTTCTTCTTCGTAGCATTCAACCTTGCAGGTTTCGCCGTTTGATGCCGTAAAGGTGATGTCTGCAGTGTCGGCATTGATTGCGATATTGGCGAAGGGCTTTGCTATTTCATGGGTATTGGTTTCAAAGCGGCTTGTATCGAGCTTTGAAAAATCCCATTGATGATGGGCCATAACCCCAGTAAAGAGAATCGCGCCGATAAGGATGAATAAAACTGCGGCAAAAAGCCAGATCTTTGTTGAAAGCTTCATGATGCGTCCTCCTTTTTGATGATGCAGTTTTTCGTTCCGAATGCGATTCTTTTGGTGAGAAGTACAATGCCTTTAGTGGCTCCTTTGCAGCCAAAGAAAGCAAAGATTGAAAGCCCAAGGCAGATCAGTCCCGCCGAAAGCATCAGGCAACCGGTGAGCGGATCGCTATGAAGAAGAAAGATCGATCCTGCCGCCAAACCGCCGATGGAGCCACCAATCAGCGAGCCGAAAACCGCCCAAAGAGAAATAATGATGGCCCATAGGGAAATATAAAGAGAAAGGATAACCGCCGCCGCGGCAATTCCCAAGGAAAGCCAGATCGGGGAGCCAAGCACCAAAAGAATGATTTCCCATGGGGCCGGCTTTCTTTTTGGCTTGATGCGCTCTTTGGCAATTTTTGCAAGGGGAGTTTCGTTAATGATCTGGGCGGCGATTTTTTCAGTTGGACCAATCGCCAGAATCGCTTCTTTCTCCGAGCAACCTTCTTCCATTCGATCATCGATCATTTCCTCATAAAAGGAAAGCCGCTCCTCAATATCTTTTTGGGGCAATCCAAATAAATTTTTGCGAAGCTGCAGAAGAAATTCCTGCTTATTCATTGCTCTTCTTCTCCTTGCTTATAAATTGATATATAGATAAAATCTCTTTCCATTCTTTCTTGAATTCTTCAAGGCGCTGCGCTCCTTCCGGAGTGATATGATAATATTTTCGCAATCGCCCGTTATGCTCTGCTTTATGAATGGTCAGCATTTTTGCGCCTTCCAAACGTTTTAGAATGGTATATAATGTGGATTCCGAAAGTTCAATATAGGGCTTTAAATCCTTGATGATTTTGTAGCCATAGGAATCTTCGGGCTTGATGGCCGCTAAAACGCAAACATCTAAAAGCCCCCGCTTTAACTGAATGTCCATAATATACCTCCCTTCATGTAATACATCGTAACACGAAGTATAAAGAATGTCAAGGCTTTTTGAATCTTTTAAAATAAAAAATCGACAGGTTGAAACCTGTCGATTTTTGGGTAAGGGCTGCAAAAAAGATATTTTTACCGTTTTGCGTATGAATTCGAACCTTTGCATAAATGAAATCCTTGCTGATGCAAGGATGAAATCAGCTAACGCTGATGAAATCTTCGGCTTTGCCTCAGATGAAATTAAATCCACCCACTCGCCGTCGAGGCGAATTTCATCCAACGAAGTTGGATTTCATCGTCGAAGACGATTTCACCCACCCGCAAGGGTGGATTTAGTTGAAAAAAGCACCGACAAAGTCGATGCTTTTTTCTGGTGCCGGTGGCGGGGGTCGAACCCGCACGGTATCGCTACCACTGGATTTTGAGTCCAGCACGTCTGCCAATTCCATCACACCGGCGCACCTTTACTATATTATCATACATTTTCGCATTTTGCAAGATGTTTTTCAAAAAAAATTCCGTTTTGCTTGATTTTTTTAATTTAATCTTGCCGAAAGCGATATTTGATTTATCTTTTTTTTAATAACCGGCCTTGCAGATCTTTTATCAGGCGCTTCGTCAAATAAAGATTGACACGCATGATATTGCGTGATATAATGGTGTTTACCTTAGTTATATAGGAGGCATCAGTATGTCGGACGTATTTTATAAATTTTCTCCGTTTATCCAGGACTACATTTACAAAAATAACTGGTCATCTTTAAGAAGCATCCAGCTTGCGTGCGCAGAGGTATTATTTGAAAGCGACAGTAATCTTCTTGTAACATCGGGAACTGCATCAGGAAAGACCGAAGCGGCTTTTTTTCCTATAATATCAATGATGGCATCAGATATGCCAAAAAGTATAGGCGCGCTGTATATAGCGCCGTTAAAAAGCCTTATCAACGATCAGTTTCTCCGTCTTGATGAAATTCTGGACGAATGTGAAATACCTGTATTTCATTGGCACGGCGATGTTGCCGCATCGCACAAGAACAAGCTGCTTAAAAATCCCAGAGGAATACTGCAAATAACACCTGAATCACTCGAAAGCATGCTTATGAACCGTCCGAACGACATAGTTCGGCTGTTCTGCGATCTAAGATTTATCGTTATTGACGAAATACACATTCTCACAGGCACAGACAGGGGAAATCAGATAATATGTCAGCTCAACAGAATATCCCGCATTATCGGCTCTGACGTGCGCAGAATAGGGCTTTCCGCAACGGTGGGCGATGTTGAAACGGCAAAAAAATGGCTTTGCGGAGGCTCACAGCGTAAATGTGAATGCCCCATAGTTGAGGAAGGAAAAACATCGTGGCGTCTTGCTCTTGAGCATTTCTATATTCAAAACGAACGCTTTGACCAAACGGGCAAAAGCGTTGCATTTTCCGACATTAACATACAGTCAGAGCTGAATGCACAAAATCAGTCAGAGAAAAAAGTACAAGCGCCCGCCAGGGCAAAGATCGATGCAGGATACGAGTACATCTACGATTGTGTAAAAAAGAAAAAGAGTCTTGTGTTTTCAAATTCCCGTGAGGAGACTGAATATATTACAGCCACTCTCCGTCAGATAGCGGAAAACAGATCAGAGCCTGATATTTTCCTCATTCACCACGGAAATCTTTCCGCGTCGCTGCGTGAGGAGGCTGAATATAAAATGAAGCGTGACGATTACAATGTCGTGACGTGTGCAACAGTTACTCTTGAATTGGGAGTGGATATAGGAAGACTTGAAAGGATAGTGCAAAACGGCTCTGCAAATTCAGTATCCAGCTTTTTGCAACGCCTCGGACGAAGCGGCAGACGGGGAGAACCGCCTGAAATGTTTATGGTGTTCCGTGAGGAAAACCCTTTGCCTGAAACGCCGCTGCCGCAGCTTATTCCATGGGAGCTTATCCGCGCCATTGCTATAATACGCCTTTATACAGAGGAAAGGTTTATTGAGCCGCCAAGCAGAAAGCTCATGCCCTTCTCTCTTCTGTTTCAGCAAACTCTATCAATTCTTTTCGCAACAGGTGAGCTTACCGCAAAGCAGCTTGCGCAGAGAGTTTTGTCACTGCCGCCGTTTGAGGAGGTAGCAAAGGAGGACTACAAAGAGCTTCTTATCAGTATGATAAAAAATGACTATATACAGATGACAGATGAAAAAACTCTGATAATCGGTATGGCGGGCGAGCGTATAGTAAACAGCTTTAAATTCTACGCTGTATTCAAGGACAGTGAAAACTTTTCCGTAAGATGTGAGTCTGATGAGATCGGCACTATAACAACACCGCCCCCTGTTGGAGACAGATTTGCTCTTGCGGGCAGAGTCTGGGAGGTAACAGAGCTGGACATTCCGAGAAGACTTATATACGTTAAGAGTGTAAAAGGAAAAATGCAGGTATCCTGGCCGGGTGACAGCGGAGAGATACACACAAGGATACTCGAAAAAATGAAGGATGTGCTTTGCTATGATACAACGCTGTATCCTTATCTGAAGCCCAATGCTCGCAAAAGACTTGATATTGCAAGACACATAGCATTAAATGCACATCTTGATAAAAGCCATATCATATCACTCGGGGGAATGACATACTGCTTTTTCCCGTGGCTTGGGACACGAAGCTTCAGGACCTTACGCAAGCTGATGGCAAAAAACGCAAAATATCTAATGATCTCGAATATCGAATTTGAGGGCTGTTATTATATCACCTTCAAATACGAAGGTCCTTCGGTCGATGATCTTATATACAGGCTTCACGAATTATGTAAAAGAGGATTTGAAACCGTAGAGCTTGTATCACAGTCTGAAGTACCGATATTCGAAAAATATGACGAATATATACCTCACGAGCTGCTACGTAAGGCATACGGCGCAGACCGTCTGAGAAAGGACGAGCTGATCTGTCGCATAGACCAAATATATAAAAATTTATAATATATCCCCGTTTGTCAATTCATAATATCATTATGATAATGAAAAATCATTTTGATTAAGATAGAATGATTGCAAACGGGGGTTTAATTTATGGTTTATGCAAAAATAAAGACTTTACGTATGCAGCACGGAATGACGCAGTCGGATCTTGCGAAGAAATTAGGTGTAACACGCTCTTGCGTCAATGCGTGGGAAATGGGAATATCCGTTCCGTCAACGCAATATATAGTACAGTTAGCGCTTCTTTTCAAGGTTTCGTCAGATTATCTTCTGGGCATAGACAGTACCTCGACGGTGAATGTTGCAGGGCTTGACAGCGACGATCTTAAGATTGTAAATGCACTCATCAACCATCTGAAAAGCAGGCATTAACTTGACAAGAACGCAGCTTTAATGGTATAATCATATCGGGAAAGCAGAAAGGAGGATAGGGTCATCAGCTTTTTAAATTTGTTCAATGGCAAGAAAAAATCAAACGCTCTGGTATTTGTCGATTATGAGCATTGGCATGTTTCAATATATAAAAATTATGCCGCACGGCCTGAGATAAAAGCATGGAAAAACGCACTCGATCAAAAATACAATATAGTTGATATGTTTTTTTTCGGAGATTTTTCAAATTCCGGTATGCGTTACGATATACCAAAAATACGTGAGGTCACAAACAATGTTATCGAAACGCAAAACACAAGTCAGCACTATAAAAAGGATTTTACAGATTTCATAATGCTTGATTATATATATCAGCGCGCTATGGCAAGTAAAAGCATCGATACGTTTATAATTTTCACAGGCGACGGACACTTTACATCTGTCGTTAAATTTCTTACGAACGTATGCAAAAAGGAAGTTGTGGTATATGCCGTAAGGGACTGTCTTTCGGGAATGCTCAAAAACGCTTGTACTCATTATGAAGAGATACCGACATCTGAGGATATAGAAAAAGCACGTATATCAACAGTAGTTCAATATATGGCTAACAGAAAAAGCGAAAAGGGAGCGCGCAGATACGTAACCTTTTTATCGACCATGGAGGCCGTTTCCGAAAAGAACGGAATTGACTGCGAGGAAGTACGGGAAACAATGACTGATATGCTGCAGAAGAATTATCTTCGTCAGGAAAGAAAATTTCTTCCCGGCGGAAAGCAGCTCAAGGCATTATATCTGAATGAAGAAAAATTAAAGCAAGACGGATATGAGGCGGCATTTGATGTAAAACCGTCTGCATCTGAAAGAACAACTCAAAAAATAAAAAAATAGTTTGTAAAGGTTATGTACGGTAACGTATTTTTAAACGAATATCTGAACAACGAGTTACCTGCCATATGGGTAAATTCACATTTTGAAATAACTGAATACAATGCAGCCTTTCACAAGATTTTCACTTCTTGTGACATAGGTACGGCAGTCACCGTATACACGCTCAGCACGGTATCGGATAAACGCTTTCCCTATACTGCCGTTCTGAAGCTGCTCGGAGAAAAATATATCTGTTGTATAAGCCATGAAAGGAATGGTAGCGTTATATATTTTTCCACATCAGGCAACGATGGTATTTGCGGTCTCATATTTGCCCGCTATGCAATAGAAAGCAAAAAATGTGAGCTTTTTCGCAGATCTGATATAAAGATGCACGAAAGAAACGCAGCTGAATATGCTCATTCTCTTCACGTTCTGGCAACGTGTCTTGAAATGTTTCCGAGCAGTCCGCACACATCGTTGAAAAATGATGAAGCGTACCGTCTTGTCGAATATACAGTACGCCGTTTCAAAGCCCTGAAGATGTCTGCAAAGGATATAGTATTCCGATTTCACTGCTTTGAAAGCGCAGAGGAAATAAGTATTCAGATCGTACCTGTGATGGTATGTCTGATAATATCGGCAATGTCCTTTTCAAAAAGCGGTATCACTTTTCTGATAGAACGCACACTTAACGAATATATATTCCATCTGGAATTTGACGAAACCGATCTTGAGTTTGATTATATGAATTACGGATACGCCGGCTGGGTGTTGGAAAAAGCAGCAAAAAATAACGGCTGGCACATAACACAAACAAAAAACACCGACAAATATTCCGTTTCGGTAACGTTCAGAGTACCTTCGTACAAGGATAAATACACGTTGCATTCCCAAAGCCGACATTTTGATACAAACGATTTTATCGCCTTATGTCTTAAATCGTTTCTCGGTGAGCCGTCAGATTTTGTTTAAAACAAGAATATCCGCCCGAAGTCTGTTTGACTGCGGGCGGAGCTTTTTATATCCGTATTATCTATGTATACGCCATCTGCCGAACACCTCGTTTACCTTCTGGAAGCTGGCAAACGTATCAGGATAACGCTTTATTATTTTCATCATTGCACCGATCTGGCGTTTATTCACTATGCAAACGAGCATATATTTATCAGTATCGGAATACATTCCGTGTACGCTTATCTGAGTGACACCGTGCTTTAATGATGTCATCAGCTCTCTTGCAAGATTTTCAGGATCGTTCGTCACTATTTCGAATTTATATCCGTTGCGTATACCGTTCAAGCCGTTATCAACGATGATATTCGCAATAAACAGGTTGAGCAGGGTACATATTACGGGGGTAACCTTCATTCCGTAAACGAAAAAGGCAATAAATACAACGCAAGCGTCCATAATAAACGAAACGTAAGCCACGTTCGTTTCAGGACGTGCTTTTTTTATAAGAGCAGATATACCGTACGTGCCGCCGCTTGCGCCGAAGCGTCTGAGCATTATCGAAAAGCCGAAGCCTGAAACAACACCCGTTGCAATGCAGGCAAACACTACGTTGAAGTCCTCTGCGCTGTATGCCTGACAATACGGTCTTACACCTGCGCTTTCAAGGAGCTTTGGAACAAGCGCCTGCACTATCATATACAGGCTCAGTATAATTCCGAGCTTTCTGTCAAGAACTATCGTTATGATCAAAAAGATAGGCAAATTGAATGCTATCATCAAAAATGACCAACTTATCCTGTCGCCCAGCAAATAGTGTGTTATAGTGGCAAGACCACCAACCCCTCCGGGAGCAAATCCGTTACTGTTCTGAAAGAAAAAGTACGCAGCTCCGACGATCATCCCGGCGGCAATAGCGCAAAGAATATCGAAGATCAACACTCTTACCTTTTTTGCATTTTCCGTTTTCATAACTATCCTATTCTGCCGAGTTACATCAGTATGCATTTCGGCTGTACAGTATTTATAGCTACGCTATTATATCACAGTATCATACCGTTTATCAAGACGTTATCAAAAAAAATATGCCATAATCGCTATTTATTCCGATATTTCGTCATAGATCGGTATCAGATCAAACCATACGGCTCTGAAGCGTTGATCTATGCTTTTATCGTAATGCCAATGGCCGAAAAACCACCTTTTGAATTCCACCTCACACATTACCCATTCAAGAAATCCCGTAAGCTCCATATCGTGCATATCGGGAAACTTTCCCATCATTCTTATCACATGGCGTGGTGCTGTGTGAGTAACTATATAATCGACCTTACAGTTATGCTCCTTTAATGAGCTTATTCCCTCTTTATACTCGGAATCACTCGGTAATTCCTGACTCCACCACGAAGTGCCCTCTGTGCGTATATACTTATCTATACTGTATGCGCCGCCCATTGTGAATATCTTTTTTCCGTTTACAGTAAATACCTGTCCACGCATAAGATGAAGAACGTTTCGTCTTATTCTGTGAATATAGCCGCCGTTCCAGATTTCCTTAGGATAACTGTATATCCGTGAAAAATTCTCGTGATTTCCGTCACAGAAGCATATCGTATACGGCTTTTTTGAAAGGACGTCAAGAAACTCTTCCTCCTGCTGCGAGCCTGTGAAAATAAATCCGAAATCGCCGCAGACGATAAGAACATCATCAACTGTCCATTTATCCTCATTTCGTAAATATTCCTTTCTGAAGCGATTTGTATCGCCGTGCATATCTCCTGTTATGTATATCATAGTAAACCACCTGTCTTTGATCTGTATTTCAGTATTCTATCACGCTTTAATGTCATTGTCAAGTATGACGCATAACGGCATATATAAGCCTTTTATAATCCTGTACCGTATGTCATTAACGGTAATAAAACATAAAAACATCTTGACTATTGATAAAAGATGTGATATAATACGCATTGCCAAGCTAACTTAATATGTGTGAAATACGGGTGTGCTATCTTTATTTATCGGGATAGTTATACTCTTTTTTGAGCATAATATCATTCATTGAATTTGACAAAATGCAAATTCCATTTATGATGATATTATGGTTACACCCAATTTCACGTAAAGTTAGTTTGGCGACTATCGGAGTTTGCGTTTTTGTGCGGTTGCTTCGGTAGCCGCACTTTTTTATTTTATTCATTTCAGAAAGGAAAGAAAATGAAAAACAAACTCAAAACACCTTTAACGCTTTTGCTCGCCTTCGCAACCTGTATGACTTTTGCCGCCTGCACGGGTCAGATCAGTTCAACAGACGCGTCTTCCGATTACAACACATCATCAAACGAAGAAGCAACACTTGCAGAAATATCTACGTCGGCTATAACGACAGCTCCCGCAGAAGATTCCGCAACAAACGCTACTGTTACCGATGCACCCGTTACCGACACCCCTGTAACAAATGCCCCTGTAACAAATGAACCTGCAACAACTCCCGAAACGAAAGCTCCTGCAAAGGACACGACAAAAACGCCCGAAACGGAAGCACCCGTAGAGGACACGACGAAAGCCCCCGAAACATCTGCACCTGAAGAAGAAACAAAAGCTCCCGAAACGGCGAAGCATATATTGACGATTCCTCCGGAAGATCCTTCTGTGGATTATTACGAATTAGGTAAATACGGTTTTGAAAAAATGCTTCCCGAAGCATTGCCGTTCAGTGATGAAGAAGCAAACTGGTTAAATATAAAATTTGATGTTGATTCAGATTCCGGTTCCTTTATTACGTATTCTATTATTTCCGGAAATGTAATGTATTCTACAGACGAAGAACGTGCAGTTTGCTATGACATACTCGATGAATATGCAAATTCATTAAAAAAATATGGGTATGGTTTATATAAGACTTACCGCTATTGGAAATTAACTGACGATTTAAATAACACAATACTCATAGCTTTAACCCAAAATATCATATCAATTGACATTACACCCGCAAAAGTGTAACTTATATTGTAAAGATACTGTCTTCATATTCAGCACTGCACAGATCAGCCGTGTATATTTTTTTCTATATGCCATAAGCAACAGTTCACTTGACAAAGGAATATGCCTGTGATATAATGCATAAACATATTGTGAATTGCGGAGAGTGTGTTTTGAATATAGGATTTTTTATTAAAAGTGTTTTACTCGGCGTAGGTCTTGCTATGGATGCATTTTCCGTATCTCTGGCAAACGGCCTGCACGAGCCGAATATGAAAAAAATGCGTATGGGCGGTATTTCGTGCGTTTTTGCTTTTTTTCAGTTTTTGATGCCTATGATAGGCTGGGTATGCGTTCATACGGCGGCTGAAAAATTCAAAATGTTTGAAAAGCTGATCCCATGGATAGCGCTTATATTGCTGCTGTTTATAGGCGGAAAAATGCTTATTGAGGGCATAAAAAATAAATCCGAGCAGGAGGAAGCATCATCATCCGAAGTCGGAGTATTCGCCTTACTTTTGCAGGGCGTTGCAACGAGCATTGATGCTCTGTCCGTAGGTTTTACGATCTCTGATTACGGATATACGCAAGCGTTGGCCTGCTGTGCAGTCATAGCCGCCGTCACGTTCATCATATGTATGGCAGGCGTTGCCATCGGCAAACGGTTCGGTATGAGCCTTGCCGAAAAGGCGTCTGTATTGGGCGGTGCAATACTGATATTTATCGGACTTGAAATATTTATTACAGGCGTTTTTTGATATCATCCCTCATTATCGCACAAGCGGTAATGAGGGTGTTTTGTTATAAAAGTGCTGAAAATTATATACTATAAAGTGCTTTTCATGCTTTTTCCCCTTCGCTATTAACTTTTTTAAATATCGTTATTAATATTATTCTCTTGACAAACATTTAAAGCGGTAGTATAATTTACGTATACTTTAACACAAAGGAGATGCTCCAATGGCAAATTACTATCAGCCCGAGCTTGAATGTGCCTCTCGCGAAAAGATGCGGGCTATACAGAATGAAAAGCTTGTAAAGCAAGTAAAGCACGTGTATGAAAACGTAAAGTATTACCGTGATCTTATGGACGAAAAGGGCGTAAAGCCTGATGATATCAAATCTGTTGACGATCTGCACAAGCTGCCGTTTTTAACAAAGGCAGACCTGCGTGATGCATATCCGTACGGTCTTTTGGGTACTGACCTTAAAAACTGCGTACGTATACAGTCAACAAGCGGCACTACCGGCAGACGTGTCGTTGCATTTTATACCCAAAAGGACGTTGATCTGTGGGAAGAATGCTGCGCGAGAGCGATCGTTGCCGTTGGCGGCACTAATGAGGATGTATGCCAGGTAGCTTACGGCTACGGACTTTTCACAGGCGGTCCTGGGCTTAACGGCGGCTCACACAAGGTAGGATGTCTTACACTTCCTATGTCATCCGGAAACACCGAGCGACAGATACAGTTTATGCAGGATCTGCACGCAACTATTCTTTGCTGCACCCCCTCTTACGCTGCATACATAGGCGAAACACTCAAGGAAATGGGGCTTAAGCCTGAGGATATTGACCTTAAGGCAGGTATATTCGGCGCTGAGCCTTGGACTGAGGAAATGCGCAGAGATATAGAAAAGTCGCTCGGCATCAAGGCGTATGACATTTACGGCCTCACAGAAACGAGCGGCCCCGGTGTTGCCTTCGAATGTGAGGAGCAAACGGGTATGCATATCAACGAGGACCACTTCTTAGCTGAGATAATCGATCCTGAAACAGGCGAGGTTCTCCCCGAAGGATCGAAGGGTGAGCTTGTATTTACAAGCCTTGACAAAGAAGGCTTTCCTCTGCTTCGTTACCGCACAAGAGATATATGTATTCTCTCCCGCAAAAAATGCTCCTGCGGCCGTACGCTTATAAAAATGTGCAAGCCTATGGGCAGAAGCGACGATATGCTTATAATCAGAGGTGTCAACGTATTCCCCTCGCAGATAGAATCCGTTCTTCTTAAGGAAGGATACTCCGCAAACTATCTTATCGAGGTTGACAGAGCCAACAACACAGACACGCTTGACGTTTCCGTCGAGCTTACGCCTGAGCAGTTCTCTGACACAATGAAGGATCTTGCGGCAAAAGAAAAATCACTCGCTAACGCTATCAAGACGATGCTCGGTATCAATCCTAAGGTACACCTTGTTGCGCCCAAGACGATCACCAGAAGCGAAGGCAAAGCCGTACGTGTTATTGATAAGCGAAAGCTACACGATTAAAGGAGGATATTATGAGCGTTAAACAAATTTCGGTATTTATCGAAAACAAAAAAGGCAAGCTCGCAGAAACTACAAGATTTATTGCAGATCACAACATAAATCTTAAGGCTCTTTCCATTGCCGACACGCAGGATTACGGTATTTTGCGTATAATATGCGACGATACTGCTGCAGCGCAGGCGGCGCTGACAAGCGGCGGATACATCACACTTGTAAATGACGTTCTCGCCTGCGCAATATCCGACAGGCCCGGAAGCCTTGCTACGATCCTTGAGGTTCTTTCAGAGGCTAATGTATCAGTTGAGTACACATACGCATTTCTTTCCAATAAAACGGGGGCGTATATGATCTTCCGTGTTGATGATAATCAGTCTGCCGCCGCCGCACTTGCAGGTGCAGGCATAAAAACGGTAAACGAAAACGAGCTGTTTTAAAGGATGTCCGCAGTAAAAAGGATAATTTCACTGCTGTTCGCATCAGCACTTTTATTCAGCATCATCGGTTGCAGCGCATCCGAGCGTGAGTATCACGAGGATATCGTCATAGCCTTGCAGGATCCGTCTGAGAAGATCATCATCCGAGAATGGCAGTATCTTTTGGGAAGCGGTGCGGACGTTTATTATCAAAAGGGTAATGCAGATGCGGTCTTATTAGGCAAAACGACAGGTGCTGACGACGGCTTTTGCCCGTTCAAGGAGGGCTTGTACGAGCTGATACAGAACGGTGATGAAATAACGGTCAGATGGTGCTTTTCACCGTCCGACAGCAAGGACATATGGAGATACGGATCGTTCAGTATACCTGCACCAAATAACTGAAAAGCTAAAAGAATAAAGCGGCAGGAGGCTTCCTGCCGCTTTTACGTTCACGAGCGTTAATTATTTGCCGTTTTGTCCTTTGACGTTCTTATCACACGGTTGTCCTTCAGATAAAACAAAAGCTCAACAAACGACTTGTGATACGGGATAAATTCTCCGTCTTCTATCATTTTCAATATTTCGTCAAGCGTTGCCCATTTTACCGCTTTAACCTCTTCATATTGCAACGACAGAGAATTTATATCTACGTCGCTTTTTACAATAAACGTATCTCCGATCACCCTTTCGCTGATAAGGGTAATATTTGGGGAGATACCGTCAAAAGAGCGATCTATTCCGATCTCCTCTTTTAATTCCCTTTGTGCCGCCATCTGCGTAGTTTCTCCCGCTATGACGCTTCCGCCAACGGTAAGATCCCACATACCCGACCAGCTATCCTTAAACGGCTGACGCTGCTGGATAAGCATCATCTCTTTGCTATTGAAAATGCATATATGAACGATAAGTCTGTAATATTTGCAAGGCTGCTTTTCCCCTCTGACCATCGTTTTTCCTGTTTTTTCACGGTTTTCCGTGTAAAGATCCCATAATTCCATATATCCACCCTTACTGAAATTCGTTATTGCAAATATTGAATTTGGGTGCGGCTTTTATACCGCACCCATTTTTATCAGAATAGTATTATCAAGAACTGTGACACGAGAACGACAGCTATCAAGGCTATCGGGTACGTTGCCGCATAAGCCGCCGCAACGTCTTCCGTTTTTGCAACACCGATAAGTGTTCCGAGTGCGGGAGTACTCGTCATACCGCCCGTGATCGCGCCGAGGTTGTTGAGAAGCGAAAGCTTCAGAACATACTTTGCAAACAGGAATCCTATGATCATAGGAACGACCGTCATGATAACGCCGTATACAAAATACATAGGGTCAAAGCAGTTAACGAACTCTGCGCCGCCCGCAATACCTGCACCTGCAAGGAAAAGAACGAGTCCAAGCTCACGGAAAAGCTTAAGCGTTGTTTCAAGAGGCATCATTGAGATCTTTCCAAATCTTCCGAAGTGACCTATCACAAGCGCTACAAGTAAGCAACCGCCCGTTGTTGTAAGCGAAAAGCAAGTTCCGTCAAGTCCCTTAGCAGAAAGCGGTATCTTGATCGCGCCTATAAATGTACCAAGAACTGCTGCAAAAGAGAACGCCGCAAAGCCCATGTGGTCGATGTGGAGAAGCTTTAACGCTTTTTTTGCCTTTTCATCTTTATTAGCAGGAGCGATAGAGATAGCGGCTCTTTCCTTGTCCATATCAGCTTTAACGATCTTAGGAATAAGCTGAACAAAAAGAACAACACCTATTACGCCGAAAATATACGAAATTCCGTGACCGACTGAAACTATATCCTCAAGCCTGCTTGCAATTTCAGGTGTAGCGGCTACATCCGCGACCGTTGCTTTAGCGGCTGAAAACGCAGGAGTAGACGTAAGAGATCCTGAAAGAAGACCTACTATCATCGCAACGAACTCATCAAGATTCTCAGCACCTGAGCCAAATCCGATACCCTTGCCGATGAAAATACAAGCTACGGCTGAAAGTCCGCCGGCGAGAATGATGATAAGACCCAAGAGCACGTAAGATTTAAAGTTCTTCTTCATATTTGCAAAGAACTTCGGACCTGCAATAAATCCAACTGATGTGACGAACAGGATAAGACCTAAGCTTTCAATGATCTTAAGAGCCTTTTTAATGTATTCGACCTTTATCGGTTCACCGTCAGCAATTACTTTTGTAATAGTAAGCTGATCTGCAAGCGGTGAAAACAGCAATGCACCGAACACAAGTGCTATAATGAACACGCCTGCATCGCCGAGCGAGACACCTTTGATAGTTATACGTCCGAGAGCATATCCTACAAAAAGAATACCAAACAGACAAAACAGTAAAAATGAGATTTCCTTAATAGGAATTACTCCACCAAACAAATTCATTTTAAAATTACCTCTTTTTCGAATATATTACTTTCTTCTGTAATCCGGCAAAAGCTTGGGAGATACAGCTTCCGTTTCGATACCCGCATCGGCAATTTCCTTTTCAAAGCTGTCGATGTGTGCAAGTGTGAGCTTACCTACACTTACGTTTTTGCATTTAGCTGCCGCATTTTTACCCGCGCTTCTGCCAAACACAATTATGTCCAAAAGTGAGTTACCCATAAGGCGATTTCTTCCGTGAATACCGCCTACCGCCTCACCTGCTACGAACAGATTTTCCACATTCGTAGTCATGCAGTCGGCATTTATATCAAGTCCGCCATTCTGATAGTGGAGCGTGGGATAAACGAGGATCGGCTCTTTACGTATGTCAATGCCGTATTTACCGAACATTCTCATCATTGCGGGAATTCTCGCCTCGATCGTTCCCTCTCCGCCTATCTTTTCGATCATAGGCGTATCAAGCCATACTGCAAGACCGTTTTCAGTATCAACGCCGTTGCCTCTTGTGGAGCATTCTCTGATGATAGATGCCGCTGAAACGTCACGCGTTTCAAGCGGATGCATAAATGCCTCGCCCTTTACATTTATGAGCTTTGCGCCAAGTGAACGAACCTTTTCTGTAACGAGCGCACCGAATATCTGTTCAGGATAAGCAGCGCCCGTGGGGTGATATTGGAGCGTATCTGCATAAAGCAGCTTTGCGCCTACTCTGTAACCGAGCACAAGACCGTCAGCCGTTGCACCGTAGTGGTTTGACGTGGGGAAGCCCTGATAATGCATTCTTCCTGCACCGCCCGTTGCAATAATAACAGTTTTTGCTCTTGCAACGAGAAGCTCCTGCGTTTCCATATTCATAAGCACCGCACCTGCTGCGTTGCCGTTTTCATCAAGAATAAGCTCTACTGCAGAGGTAAAGTCTACAACGGGAATGCCTCTGTTAAGGACCTCATCACGCAGCGTACGCATAATTTCAGCGCCTGAATAGTCCTTTGCCGCATGCATACGCTTGCGGGATGTACCGCCTCCGTGCGTAGTTACCATATTGCCGTCAGCGTCCTTGTCAAATTCAACGCCGAGATCGTTAAGCCACTGAATAGCCTCAGGAGCGTCGCACACGAGCTTTGACAAAAGCTCTCTTTTTGCCGCATAGTGACCGCCGCCGAACGCATCTACAAAGTGTATTGCAGGTGAGTCGTTTGCCTTGTCCGCAGCCTGAATACCGCCCTCAGCCATCATCGTATTTGCATCGCCTATACGCAGCTTTGTTACGATCATAACATCAGCGCCCGCCTCGTGCGCTTCTATCGCCGCAGACGAGCCTGCGCCGCCGCCGCCTATAACGAGAACGTCAACATCATAGTTGGGATTTTCAAGATCAACTGCATCAGATGTTATACGGCTGTGTGCCTGAAGCATCTGTGCAAGCTCAACGGGAACCTTTTCGCCCTTGTTCGGACCTATCTTAAGCTGAGCAAATTCATCTGTTTTATAGTCGGGGTGATATGCTTTAAGAAGATCTTCCTTTTGCTGCGCCGTCATTCTTGCCGGCTCGAGCTTGATATTTGCCTCTCTTGCGGCTTCAACTGCCTTAAGAGATTCTGAAAATTTTTCCGGATACATATTTTCCCCTCCTTATTTCTCTATTTCTCTGTTGTTGTAAAGCTCTTTGATCTCGTCAATGGGCTTTTGCATAAGTGCTTCGATAAGCTCTGCAAATGTGCCGTCCTTGATTTCACGTACACGGTCCTCAAGGTGAGCAGACTTCGGAGCAAGATATTTACCGTTAAGTCTGCGTGCAAGCATCGCTACCTGTGGATGTGAGATGCCTGCAGGACAGCGTGAGGAGCATACACCGCACATTACGCAGTCAAACGATTCCTCAGCGCACTTTTCATACTCGCCTCTCTGAGCGTATGCAATATACTGCATAACGTTAAGCTCCTGTGTGCAGCTCTTTGTGCAGGCATTGCATCCGATGCAGGCGTATATTTCAGGGTAAAGCTGCATCATTATCTGTTCTGTGGGCTTTACCTTTTCAATATCGTACACTTGCTTTACAAGTGGGAAAAACGGAAGTGTAGCTATGTACATATTTTCCTGCACCTTCGTCTGACAAGCAAGGCACGCCTTTAATTCTCTGTCGCCCTTTATTCTGTATATCGTAGCGCATGCGCCGCAAAATCCGTTACGGCAGCCGCACCCTCTTACCAGCTGATAGCCGGCATATTCCATAGCGCTCATTATAGTAAGATTTTCAGGAACGCTGTACTTTTTTCCGAAAAGAAATATATTAACCATATTTTCCATCTTATTTTCCTCCTTAATATTCATCCGGCAGCTCTTCAAGCTCATCGCAACGGAAAACGGGTCCGTCCTTGCAAACGTACTTTGAACCGATATTGCATCTGCCGCATTTACCGACACCGCACTTCATACGCAGCTCCATCGTCGTATAGACCTGTGTTTTATCATATCCCATAGAGATCAATCCCTCAAGGGTAAACTTGATCATTATGGGCGGACCGCATATAATAACTGTTTTGTCTGTGGGAAAATCAAGCTCTTTTACATAATTGGGAACAAATCCTACGTGACCGTCCCAGCCTTCCTGTTCTCTGTCTATGGTAAGATGAACGTCTATACCGTCGTCCTTTACCCACTCAGAGATTATTTCATCATAATCAACAAGATCGTCCTTACTTCTTGAACCGTAAACTATATCGATCTTGCCGTATTTATCTCTATAATGTCTGCAATAGTTGATCACAGAACGCAACGGCGCAAGACCGATACCGCCTGCAACAAACAAAAGATCCTTACCTGCGAACACATCATCGACAGGAAACGGCTTTCCGTAAGGGCCTCTGATCGTTATCATCTGACCTACCTCTGCCTGATGGAGCCATTCCGTAACGCAACCGCATTTTTTAATGGAAAACTCCATATATTCGGTATTTGTAGGAGATGAGGTTATTGAAAACATAGCCTCTCCGACTGCAGGTATTGAAAGCATTGCACACTGACCGGGCTTATGGTCAAATGCCTTTTTACCGTCGGGCGTTACAACACGGAACGTCTTAACATCCGGTGTATCTATTCTCACGTCGGTTATAACTCCGACCTTCGGGATAAGTACTTCTTCCATATTATTCATCATCCTTTCCTGAAAGTCCCTTCATTACCTTGACGATATTCATTGATACGGGACATTTTGAAAGACACCTGCCGCATCCTACGCATCCGAAAACACCGTCGTTATTCGTGGGATAGTATACCAGCTTGTGCATAAATCTCTGACGGAAGCGCTCAAGCTGTGAAACTCTGTTGTTTCCGTGAGCCATACGGGTAAATTCCGAATACATACAGGAATCCCAGCAGCGATAACGGATAACGCCGTGGCCTGTATCATAATCCCTTATATCGTAGCATTGGCACGTAGGACAAACGAACGTACACGTTCCGCAGCCTATGCAAGTTCTCGAAAGATCTGCCCATTCGGGACTGTCGAAGAATTTCGCCGTCTTATCCTTGCCGAAATCCTTCGTTTTAAGATCTGCCAAGGGGAGCCTTTTCATTATTTCAGCGGTTTTTGCCTTCTGCTCACACACAGCCTTATCGTCGCATTCCTCTGTGAGAGATTCGATGACAGCCATAAGAGATGCACCCTTTTCGGTGTTAGCATTGAAATATATATCCGTATCAGTCTTCCAGCACGTGATATCACCTGCGGGAGATGCTGCATCTATTCCGAATGATGAGCAAAAGCACGTTTCAGCAGGACGTGTGCAAGCCATTGAAATTATCGTTGAATGAGCGCGTCTGTTTGCATAGTAGCTGTCACGCGGCTCTGAAAGAAATACGCTGTCAAGTATATCAAAGCTCTTAACATCACACGCTCTGACACCGAACACTACGAAATCCTCGTTTTCCTCTCTTGTATCGATAACCTCTATCTCTTTGCCCTGCACCTTGAACTGCATAAGATCTTCCATCTGGGGAAAGAAGAAATCCTTAGCCGATCTGTTTGTATTAAGGCAATCACTGAGCTGAACGCCCTGAGACCACTTTTTATAATCAGCACCGCTGTCTGTATTTACAGGCAGATACAATGCTTGCGCTTGTGCTATTTTGGCAAAAATGCTGTCAAGAGCAGTCAATGAACATTTACGCATACTCATTCCCCTTTCTTAACTGCATCATTAGGCTCGATATCATCAGTTGTGTAATTCACAAGCGGAGCGCGGCTTCCAACCGTTTCTCCTGCCTGATAATCGCCGTAGAAGCTGTTTATATCCTTAATAAATTTTCTGTTGAGCAAATGCAAAGGTATGTTCTGAGGGCATACTCTTGAGCATTCGCCGCAGTCCGTGCATCTTCCTGCAACGTGGAAGGCGCGTATGATGTGGAACATTTTTTCTTCAAAGCTGTCCTCTGTCGGATTCTTCGTTTCCGCGCCCGATTTTGGATTGTCAAATACGCATTTTTCGCACGTACAAGCAGGACATATATTACGGCATGCATTGCATCTGATACAGCGTGAAAGCTCACCCTGCCAGAATTCAAATCGCTCATCCTCTGTCATATTTTCGAGCTTTTCTACCTCGTCAAAGCGCTTGCTGTCAAGCACCTGACCGTCATCGCCCAAAAGCTCGTCATACGCAACGTGCTTTTTACTTTTGCAGTTAATGCATCTTTCAGCTAATATATCCTCAAACGCGATCGTTTTCACACCGTCATAAAGCGTTTCTACCTTAACGTCCGTGCCGCTTTCTTCAATCGACAGTATTCCGTCGCCCGCAAGAGTCTTCAGCTTTGTCACATCTGCCATACCCTCGCAGGGAATGCCTATTGCATATACATTTTCTCTGTCAAAGCGATGCTCTGTCAGAAGCTGATTGAAGCTGTATGTATCGCAGGGCTTAAGAAATACAAGGAGTTTTCCGCCCTTTCTTTTTTCTGATACGAGATACTTGGAGAAGTTTGCACCGCAAAATCCGTTATAAACGAAATTGTTCTTTATATCATCGCAATCGGTGAATACGGCGGGGGCAATATCGTAATCAAATTCGCCCTTTTTCCAGCAGAGCACACGGTCAACAGCGCCGCTTTTGAGCATTTCGCACGCCTTTTCCACCAATGCATCACGGGTTATTTTTTGCATCGTAGATCCTCCAATCTCTTGTTTTCTCCGAGAGCTGCAACTGCGGAAGTGAAATCATTCATAGTTGCGGCAAACTTTGCGCCCTCTGCAGCAGATACCCATTCAAGACGGATCCTTTCCTTCTCAATACCGAGATAATTTAGCATCGAGAACAAAAGCGCCATTCTTCTTCTTGTATAATAATTGCCTGATGTATAGTGGCAGTCGCCGGGGTGGCATCCGCATATAATAACTCCGTCCGCACCTCTTTGAAACGCACGAAGGATGAATATCGGATTTACTCTGCAAGAGCACGGCACCTTGATTATCTTTACGTTTTCAGGATAAGCAAGTCTGTTATTACCCGCAAGATCCGCACCTGCATAAGAGCACCAGTTGCAGCAAAAAGCAACTATCTTCGGCTTGAATTCGTTATTTATTTGCATATCGCATCTACCTCCGCAATTATTTGCGCGCTTGCGAAGCCCTTAAGGTCCATTGCCCCCGAAGGACACGCAACGGTACAAGCACCGCAGCCCTGACATACCGCTTCGTTTACCGTAGCTATGCGTCTTATCGCAGTCGTTCTGTCGGGCATACGGAATTCCTTATCAATGTAGGTAATAGCACCGTAAGGACATACCCTTTCACACGATGAGCAGCCGTTACACATAAGCTCATTCGGCTGTGCAACGCACGGGTTGCCTGTGAGCTTATCCTTTGCCAGAAGTCCTATGACCTTTGCAGCTGCCGCAGATGCCTGAGAAACTGTTTCGGGAATATCCTTAGGACCTTGGCAGGTACCCGACAGGAATACGCCTGCCGTCGGGCTTTCAACGGGACGGAGCTTGGGGTGTGCTTCGGTAAAGAAATCGTTCGTATCCATACTTGCTGTAAGCATTGTAGCTATGGAACGGGCTGATTTGTCAGGCTCTATCGCCGCAGCGAGAACCACAAGATCTGCCTGTATATTAAGCTGCTTGTTTGCAAGAAGGTCTGACGCTCTGACATTCAGCTTGTCGCCCTCGGGGAACACCTTTCCTACCATGCCCTTGATATAGTGTACTCCGTATTCCTCTACGGCACGGCGATAAAATTCATCAAACGCCTTACCCGGTGTACGCACATCAATGTAGAACACATATACCTCTGTATCGGGATATTTGTCTCTCGTCAGCATTGCATGCTTTGCAGTATACATACAACATATCTTCGAGCAATATTCTTTGCCCTTTTCAGCGCATGCAGCACATCTTGAGCCAACGCACTGAACGAAAACTATCGTATGCGGATGCTTTCCGTCTGACGGACGGAGCAGCTTGCCCGCCGTAGGACCTGCGGCGTTTGTCAGACGCTCAAATTCAAGCGACGTTATTACATCCTTGGATTGATTGTATGCATACTCGTCGAATTTATCCATGCTTATGGGATTAAATCCCGTAGCTGCAACGATAGCGCCGTAGCTTTCTTCTATTATCTCATCCTTTTGGGTGTAGTCGATGGCTCCTGCCGTACATACCTTTGAGCATATACCGCATTTACCTGTTTTAAGCATTGTACAGTAATTGGGGTCTATCGTTGCTACCTTCGGAACTGCCTGTGCGAACGGAATATACACTGCACGGCGGTTATCCATACCCATATTGAATTCGTTGGGAACCTTCTTTTGAGGACACTTTTCGGTGCATATACCGCAGCCTGTGCAAATATCCTCTTTTACGTATCTTGCCTTCTTTCTTATCTTGACCTTGAAGTTACCGACAAAGCCGCCAACCTCTTCGACCTCGCTGTAAGAAAATATTCTGATATTCTCATTCTGCGCCACATCAACCATTTTAGGTGTAAGAATACACGCTGCACAGTCAAGCGTCGGGAACGTTTTATCAAGCTGAGCCATTTTACCGCCGATCGTGGGCTTCTTTTCCACAATATCAACGGGGAAGCCTGCCTCTGCAATATCAAGAGCGGTCTGAATACCTGCAATACCGCCGCCTATTACAAGAGCGCGCTTTGTTACGGGGCTTTCGCCGGGCATAAGCGGAGCATTAAGATTGACCTTTGCAACTGCCGCTTTACCTAAAATTATCGCTTTTTCCGTACCCGTAGCCATATCCTTATGTACCCACGAGCACTGCTCGCGGATATTGGCTATCTCCACCATATACGGATTAAGACCTGCCGCTGAAGCAGTCTTACGGAATGTTGCCTCGTGCATACGCGGTGAGCAGGAGCAAACAACGATGCCTGTGAGCTTATGCTCAGTTATCGCCTGCTTTATTATATCCTGACCCGCCTGTGAGCACATATACTGATAGTTGGTGGAAAAGACAACGCCCGGCTCGTTTTTCAACGCGTCTGACACCGCCTGTACATCTACAGTACCTGCAATATTACTGCCGCACCAACATACAAATACGCCGATTCTCTGCATTTTGTCTTTTCTCCTTACTTACTGTATTTTCTGAGTGCGCTTACTATCGCCTGCTGAGGAATATCCTCGTCAAGCAACGCAGGAATATCATCTGCTGTAAGATGATTTGCACCCTGCTTGCGAATTACCGCAAGTCTTACCGATTCAACCAGCTTTGCCGGCTCGACTCCTCTGGGACATCTGTCAACACACGCAAAGCAGGTAAGACACTTGTAAAGTGACTTTGATTGCATAAGCGGCTCTATATCGCCGTTTTCAACCATATATACGAACTGATGCGGATGATATTCCATCTCATCAAAAGCGGGGCATGTAGCGGTGCATTTACCGCATCTCATACACTTTTTCGGATTTACGCCGCTGGAACGGATGATCTCATCTCTTATCTTTGCAGTTTCCTTATTCATTTTCATCCCCCTTTACGCCGAGAGCCTGCGCCAAAAGCTCCGTAAAGTATACCACCTTGACGTCGGATGCATTCTTTTCAAGATTATATTTGCACAAAGGACATGCAGTAACCACGATATCCGCGCCTGCCTGCTTTGCCGACTCAAGAACGCTTACGCTCTTTTTCTTTGCCGAATCAGCATCCTCAAGCGCTATGTATCCGCCGCAGCATTCATTTCTGTAAGGATAAATAACAGGCTCTGCACCGAGCGCCGTTATAAGATCCTCGATTATTCTGGGGTTTTCGGGATCGTCCATCTGCATTACGGAATTGGGACGGAGCAAAAGACATCCGTAATATGCGCCGATCTTCACACCCTTAAGAGAATTTACCACCTTTTGCGCTACGTTATCAAAGCCGACCTCGTCGCGCAGATATTCAAGATAGTGCATAACACGCGCTGTGCCGTGATATGTCTCATCCTTAAGATAGTTGTTCACATGGGACGCAAATTCGCTGTCATTACGCATTGCATTATCAGTTTGCTTTATTACGTTATGACACGCAGAGCAGACCGTAAGCAGTATTTCATTATTTTTTTCTGCATATGCAAGTGCTCTTACGGATGAAAGCTTCGTTGCAATTTCATCCTTTGCGGTCGTAAATACGCCGCCGCAGCACTGCCAGTTTTCTATTTCTTCAAGCGAAAAGCCAAGTGCGCTTGCACTGTCTTTAGCATATTTATCCAGATCCTTCGCCTTGGTTCTCAACGTGCAGCCGGGAAAGTATGCCACTTTTTTCATTTGTATGACCGTTCCTTTCTTTCAAATTGCCGTATTAACGGATTTCCGAAACCGAAAACCCGTTAATAAGCCTTGATAATCTTTAATTAAACCATCTGCTCAGGATGGAATACCTCATCGAATTTTTCCTCTGTCAAAAAGCCGAGCTGAACGCAGGCTTCTTTAAGGGATATATTATCTTTGTAAGCCTTTTTCGCAGTCTTCGCGGCGTTTTCGTATCCGATATAAGGATTGAGTGCCGTAACGAGCATCAAGGAGTTGTGCAGATTGTGATGCATTTTTTCCTTGTTTGCGGTTATACCGACAGCGCAATTCTTGTTAAAGGATACTATCGCTTCAGCAAGAAGCCTTGCTGACTGCAAAAAGTTATATGCGCAAACGGGCATAAATACATTAAGCTCAAAGTTGCCCTGCGATGCCGCCATACCGACAGCAACATCGTTTCCCATTACCTGAACGGCAACCATAGTCACCGCCTCACACTGCGTGGGATTTACCTTACCCGGCATTATTGACGAGCCGGGCTCGTTTTCGGGAATAAATATCTCTCCCAAGCCGTCACGAGGACCGCTGGCAAGCCAACGCACGTCATTTGCTATCTTCATCATATCGCACGCAAGCGCCTTTACTGCGCCGTGTGCAAATACTATTTCATCCTTTGAGGTAAGAGAATGGAACTTATTTGCAGCAGTTACGAACGGCTTTCCTGTAAGATCAGCCACCTTCTTTGCCACAAGCTCACCAAAGCCCTTGGGGGCATTGAGTCCTGTGCCTACTGCCGTACCGCCTAGAGCAAGCTCACACAACGGCTTTACAGCCATCTTAAGAAGCTCCACATCTCTTTCAAGGCTTGAACGCCAGCCGCTTATCTCCTGGCTGAATTTTATGGGAGTTGCATCCTGTAAATGCGTTCTTCCGCTTTTTACTATGCCTTCATTTTCCTCTTCAAGACGCTTGAAGGTATCAATAAGAGTCTGTGCGGCGGGAATGAGCTTATCTTCAAGTGCAAGAACAGCCGCAATATGCATTGCCGTAGGAAAAGTGTCATTCGAGGATTGGCTCATATTAACATCGTCATTGGGATGAAGCAGCTTTGCATCAGCTATCTGATTGCCCCTGTTTGCAATAACCTCGTTTGCATTCATATTGGACTGTGTGCCCGAGCCGGTCTGCCACACCACAAGCGGAAAATTATCATAAAGCTTGCCGCTTATGATCTCATCACATGCAGCACATATCGCTTTTACCTTTTCCTGTGTCATTTTTTCAGGACGAAGCTCACCGTTTGCCTGCGAAGCTGCTTTTTTCAGTATACCGAATGCATACGTTATCTCGCGGGGCATCGTTTCGATACCAACGCCGATCTCAAAGTTCTGACAGCTTCTTTGCGTCTGAGCAGCCCACAGCTTATCTGCCGGAACCTTCATTTCGCCCATAGAATCATGCTCTATACGGTATTCCATAATTATATTCTCCCAAAATTATATATTTGTCGCCTTTATTATAGCCTTAAGTGTATCTGCACTGTGACGGAGCTTTGCTATTTCATCATCGTTCAAAGGCAGATTTACCTTGCTGCGTATGCCTTTGTTTCCTACTATGCTGAGCGTACTGAGACAAACGTCGTCAATACCGTACTCACCGTGCATCATCGTTGAGACTGTCATAGTTGTATCCACACCGCTGAGCAAGCACTTGCATATGTAGCACACTGCAGTGGAAACGGCGTAGAAGGTAGCACCCTTGCGCGCGATTATCTCGCCGCCCGACTTCTGAACGTAATGTACTGCGTAATCGTAATCAAATTCGGGAAGAAGCTTTCCGTTCTTGCCCATAAATGAATTATGGCAGTCAGCTATATTGACGTTTGATACGTTGGCAAGAGACCACGGAATAAACGATGAGTCGCCGTGCTCGCCCAGAACATAGGCGTGTGCGTTATTCTGGCTGACAGAATAAAACTCTGACATTCTTGCGCGAAGGCGCGCAGTATCAAGTATTGTACCCGAACCGATAATACGGCTTTCGGGGATACCTGAGCGCTTGCAAAATGCATATGTAAGAATATCAACAGGATTGCTTACCAGCAGATATACCGCATCAGGTGCAGCATGTGTGATCTCCTTCATGATCTGCTTGAGAATGTCGATATTCGTCTGAGCAAGCTCAAGGCGGGACTGTCCTGCCTTTCTCGCAACACCGGAGGTGATTATTACAATGTCTGAATTTGCGGCATCCTCGTAAGAACCTGCATTAACAGTACAAGGATTGCAGAACGGCAGACACTGTTTGATGTCAAGCGCTTCGCCGACAGCTTTCTCGTTGTTGATGTCGATCATTACTATCTCAGATGTAAGACCCATAACAGCCAGTGTGTAGGAAATCGTTGCGCCAACGCTTCCGCTTCCGATAATTGTGATTTTGTTCATAATTATATCCTCTTTTATTTTTATTCGCCTTTTACAAGCGGAATAACTTCTTTCACACCAAATTACAGTATACCACACGCACAGCTTCTTTTCAATATATTCAACGCTTGCAAATTAAGGAAGCCGACATAACATAAACCGCACAATCGAAATGAAAAAATTCACATCCGCAATTAATCGCATCTATTATAATATATGCGCACGCTTTTTTCAAGGGATTTTGACAAAAAAAACAGAAAATATGGTGTACATTTTTTTAAATAAAATGTGATTTTGTGAACCATTTTCACAAAATCACATCACGCTCTTTCTTTTGTCGTCAAACAAATCATTTTTATATCACAACCTTTAAAAATAAAGAAAGTCACTTGAAATCTATCCTTTCATATGATATAATCTTTTTGGGCACTATATCTGCGCACCCACACAATAGCATCATAAAAGGAATTTGTTTTTAACCAAAAATCAAAGGAGATCGGTCTTAATGGATGTATTATTAATTCTAAATTCAATGTATCCAAAACGTGATCATAACTCAAATATAATAATGAAGCTTGTCCCCTTTTGGTCGCCCAATTCACGCATAAAAATAATCACAGAGGGGAAAAAGAATACAAAAGCACATTTCCCGCAGCTAATTGATAAAACGCCTGTAAAATTCATCACTGTAAATAAAATCGAAAAAGCGCTTATAAGCATATTCAAGAATTTCAAAGATGAAGGGGATCTGGTATATCTATTAGTTCATTTTAAAATGAAATTCCATGTTTTTCTCTCATCCCGCAGCAAGCAGGTCCTGCTTTCAACATATATGAAATTAGACCCTCCTAATATAACATCAAAAATAAATCGGAAATGTGTCAAAGCATTGTTTCTTATGGATCCGACAGATGCTATGGTTTATGAAAACAAAACTGTGAATGACGAAAGTATTGTTTTTCTTGATATGTTGAAAAACTATGATATCATCTTTACAACACGATTTATCAACGAAGCAATGATAAAAAAAGGATATGAACCGTATATTAAACGCGTTTCTGAAATATCCTTTCCAATGGTAACAGGCTTCGACAATACCGTATTGAAAGATGATGACGGAAAGATTAAGCTTCTGTTTTGCGGTGTAATGTACAGTGATATCAGATCACCGGAATATTTACTCAAAATCGTTTCCAGACTTGACAAAAGATTTGTCATCAGTTTTATAGGTGTGCACTGTGAGCATATGATAAACAGCTTCAATGTAAAAACTGATGCTCAGATAATAACACATCCACCTATGGATTACGATCAAATAAAACAAGTAATCGCCAATTCCGATATCCTTATTAACATCGGCAATTCTGTGCCGGTTCACATTCCTTCAAAAACCCTTGAATACATAAATACAGGAAAACCTTTTATTAACTTCTACAAATTCGACGATTGTCCAACACTGCATTATACACGCTCTTATCCTCTATGTCTCAATATCAATGAGCAAGACATGGATCTGGAATCTGCTACACGCCGTTTTATAGATTTCTGCATAGGTACAAAAGGAAAAAGGCTTGATCAAGAATGGATCTTGGAAAACTACAAAGATTGTACCCCGAATGTAATTGCAAAACATATCGAAAATACATGCCTTGACATATACGACCAAAAATATAATTTGCATTGATAAACTTTTCAAAATAGCAGCGATCCATTGATAACAAATTTCAATGGATCGCTGCTATTAATATAATTTGCCATTTCAGAATATGATGATTTCAATGTCAATCCAAACACGTCTTCGCTGACGATCTGTTTTTTTCTTTGCCATTTGCCGTTCACCTCACACATCCAACTTTGCCTTATCGGCATTGCTTATGATATATTCCCTTCTCGGTGCGACCTGTTCGCCCATCAGAACTGACGTAAGGCGGCCTGCATCGCTTTCCTGCAAAAGCAATGAATCCACAAATCCCGAAATGCCTCCCGGCTCGTGAAATATCTCCATTTCTTTCCCGTCGCGCTCGTTGATAAACGAAACGGTAAGCTCAGGGTTCAGATACGCCGTTTCCTTTATTCTTCCCCTGAGTGCGTCAGCTTTGAATTTCGTCGTATCGAATATCGACCCGTCAGGGTAGAACGTTATCCTCGTTCCCGTTTTTTCAGTCTTATCCACAACGGGCAAAAGCTCGCCCTTTTTCAGCTTCAGAACGGGCTTTCCCTTCGAATATTCATCCTGATACACGCATCCGTCACGCATTACCTGCACTATCATTTTCTCTGACAGTGCGTTAACAACAGACGAGCCGACTCCGTGGAGTCCGCCCGACGTTTTGTAGCTGCTGTTATCAAATTTTCCGCCTGCGTGAAGCGTGGTCATTATAATGCGTTCAGCCGGATACCCCTTCTCGTGCAGATCGACAGGTATTCCTCTGCCGTCGTCCTCCACAGTAGCTGAGCCGTCCTTTCCGAGAATAACTGTGATATTATTGCAGTATCCCGCCAGATGCTCGTCCACCGAGTTATCCATAATTTCATATATAAGATGATTAAGCCCCTTTACCGTTGTTGAGCCGACATACATTCCGGGACGCTTACGAACGGGATCAAGCCCCTCTAAAACAGATATATTACTTGCGTTATATCCCATTTGTACACATTTCCCTTCCTTTTTGATATACGGCATTTATAAGCCGGTATATATAATAACTTTTACCTTTATCTATCACATATCTTACCGTAAAAACGAAAGCAGTCTGCTTCGGAATTCGCTCATTTTGACGATCTCTCTTGACCGAAGCTCCAATGGCAGAGCTCCTTTGTTTATCGCAGCATCGTCCGACATAACGAGAATAATATTTCCGCTTTTGCGTCCCTCTGTGATCTCATTGTCAAAGGCGTCCCATTCCTTTTTGACCCACTTGGTTTTAAGATAGTCCGCATTTGAGCTGACAAGAACCATATGCTTTGATCGGTCGATCGCCTCAAAAATAGGCGTTCTGTAATCGTCATTACCTATAGACGGCAAGGTCTCCTTTGCGAAAAATACCACCTTGCCGCTTTGGGTAAGATGATCATACACCTTTTTGGCTAACGCCTCATCCTCTGATTTATACGATATAAATACGTCATATTCACCCGAACGTGGCAAGGTCTGACCGAGATATATCTTCAACGCCTGTGTCTGTGTTGACTCTTCCGGCGCTTCTTCAGGATCGCAAGCGGTAAGACTTGCTATACGCTCTATGCATTTATCCGCAACTTCTCCGTTCAGTCCGACATATTTACAGTAATTGAGTATACGCTCGTACCCTGTAAGAAGATCGCATTTGCTCAACGTGCCGTTTTTATCCTTCATAAGCTCCTCGAACAATGCAATTGCCGCTTTTCCGTGATCTGCGATCATTTCCTGATTTTTATCAGAGGTCTTTTGCACGCTGTCATTTTGCTGCAGCTTTTTATTTTTTTCCGCAACTGCGTTTTCAAATGCTTCAAGAAGCGTTTGAAGATATGAGCTTATGTACTGCTCCCTTTCGCTTTCAAACGGTGTATGACACGTTGCAGAAAGCTCGCAAAGCCTGTCGCTTGCTATTTTCTTGACGATTGATCCGTCGTATCCCATATCAGCACAGCAAAACGCAAAGCGATCAATATAATCGTATAATATGTCATCCTCGGGCATACAGTTCAGCCCGTCAATACACTTATCAAGTGCTTCTGTATATGATTGCATACGGATCAGTATATCTATGAGCTTTAACTGAGATAACAGACACGTATTATTATCAACAAAAGCACCGTTTGATTCCTCGTACACGTCCTTACACAGATCAAAATGCATTTTCTGCCAATATTTTGCCCGTTCGTACATACAAAGAAACATACAGTTATCGACCTGCTTTGAGTACATCTTAAGGCTCGCCTCTGCGGAAAACATCTTGTATATTTTATTTGCAAGCGCTTCAATGCAAGCTTCCTCGTTGCCGTTTTCGACAATTATACAGTTCAACAGCTCCATTTTGCTCATATGCTCGGGAAAACGGACATCTCCGTTTATAACGGGCACTATCAGCGTTCCGTTTTTCTCAGCCACATCAAGTATAAGCTCAGTTTCACGTTTTACATATTCGCTTTTAAATGAGCTTTCCGTCACAACGGGTATAAGTATCTTTGCGTTTTGTATGGCACATGAAATGCTCTCAAGCCAATTATCACCGTATTCGATACTGTTCTCATCAAATACAGATATGCCTTTTTTTATAAGGCTTGCCCTGATGCTATCGCCGATACCCTTGTATTTTCTTTCGTATGAAATGAAAACGTCAGCATACGAAACGGTGCTTTTTTTCCTTTGAAATATCTGCTCTATTATATCGTCGTACTGCCTGTAAAGACTCTGTATATCAAATACTGATCTTTCTCCGCCGTACATAACAACATAATCAAACAGACTTCTGTATTTCAGATATATTGATTTTATTTCATTTCCAATTTCCAGACGTATGCACGCCTCGTTTTTGCTTATTCCGTTAAGACCGCCAACTATCTCGTTCAGCGTCGTATCGTCAATATACACGTATACAAGGCGTACCTTATCAGCATATACACGCTTTATTTCACGCATACTTGAAAGAAACGATACATCGTCCGTTGATAAGGTCAGCAAGCAGTCAGTCTTATCGCACACTGCGTCAGATATCTGACTGCGGTTGAAGCCGATTTTGATCCCGCCTACCTCATATCTGAAAAGAGAATCTGTGTTTTCCAAAAATACCTGCTCGGAAACGTAATTTCTTTTTCCGCATTGCGTTGTGAGCTGTGGAGCTGATGAGTAATTATACTTTTCAACGAAATGAAAGCCGGATTTTATAAGATGCTCCCTGCTCTTAAGTCCCATTTCCGCTATACCGCCGTAAACTATCAGTAACACGCAGATTCCCCTCCTGCAACACAAATATTATCTTTCTTTATTCTTATTTCAACCGTCACTGTCATCCGATACATTTTCGGGCTTTTCGGATGATGCAAATAAAAAATCCTTAAATTCATCGCCGGCAATACCGTTTTCAATACTGTATCTGATACCGAATATAAGCATCCGTTCAGCTTCGCATTGGGCGTACGGCATTATTATCCGCCTTAATACGAAAGGCGGTTCTTCAAGCACGCAAAGAAGCAATGTCGCAGCATCAACTGTTTCGCGGCAGTACGTACCGTTACCGGAAGCTACTACCTTTTTTGCTTTTTCGAGCTTTCTCTGCATATATTCAATATGCTCATCCGGTATATATTCATCGCTGTCCATATATTTAAGCAAAAATTTGCACGACAGATCGTCACAGAACGTCTTGCCATTTAATATTCTTAAAAATACCTCGTATTCTTCCTTTTCCGATTCTTCTAATTCAAAAGCATTAAAACCGTTTGCGGCAATGAAAAAACCTTCGGCTGTGAACGGTATAGAATCGTTTATTGCTTCTGCCGATCTTATGATCTTTTGAAGCAACGTGCTGATATTGCCGTTATTCATATACTCCATTTTCTCACTCTGTTCCTACCTTGCTGTCAAGACGCTTTATCTCTTCGGGGAGAGATTCGAAATCGACAAGATTGTGATGCATCTTTGCAAGGTCATTGCGGCTGGACGGATCCTTGGAGCGACTGTATATATATCCCTCTGAACGCATATATGCATTCCAGCGACGATGCTCGAGTGCCTCTATAGAATCACGCTCTGTCTGCGTCAGCTCCTCTTCCTTTTTATCAGCCCCTGCAATGCCGCACTTTTGGCGCGCTTTCAAATGTATTGCTGAAGCTATTGAGGAGCGGTAATTGTATTCATAAGCCCAGAACTCTTCCTCGTTGCCCCACTTCAAATGTCTTTTCAAAGCAGCATTTTCAAGCTCGGAATCTATTATCACCTTTTCTGTATACGATGACTGCATATCGCCTATAAACTCTATGTCGTATTCCTGACCTCTGTAATTCTTTATACCGTCAAGAGCCTTTTTCTGCTCGGAATCATATACGATCGCCTGAATTGCAGGATGTATTTTCATTCGCTCAAAATACATACGCAAATTGATTGCGGTATTGATATTGATATCATCATTACCAAGGGCAACTATAACGTACGTTGCATCGTTTATCTTTGCAATTTCATTTGCAAAAGTGATCGTAGATGTATCAATTCCCGAATGCACAGTAATCTTATAGCTTGCTTCACCCGAAACTACAACACCGTTATATTCGGGCGACATAAGCTCAGGGGCAAGAGCGGTGAATTTTTCTTCTGCCAAGGGATCGCTGTCGAATGCGTTTATTTCTATCTCATATCCGTCCATCTGGCAATACCAGGTAAGTGCCTTGAGCATTTCAGTTCCGTGCCGTCCTATACCGACAACAACGGCTGATATTTTTTTCGTTCCGTTATCGCATATTCTGGCGTTTTCAAACAGTTTTTCTCCGCCTTCGTAAAAGATACGGTTTACCAATGACTGAACCTCGTTGACTCTGTGCACCTTTATCAAGCCCTTGTCAACCGATGACAAAAGAATACCGCTTTCTATCTTTGTTGAGAAAACATAAAGACGTATATTTTTTATCGTCTTATAGCCTTCGATAAGTGCAAGCGATTTGTTGAGATTTTCGTTCTCGTCATCGCCTATAACAAAGAAATTCAGTGCTTTTGCAGAGGAATGTGTCCTGAAGTTTACTACAGAAATGTCCTTTTTGAACAGTATTGCTCCCAATCGTTTAGCCTTTTCTATCAATTCACTCGGAGTTTTATCGCTCCTTTCAAATACGTTAGTGAAAACGACCGTCGCTTTTTTGTTGTCAGACTTGATATCCTGTGCAAGAGTCAGGGATTTTTTGTTAAGCTCCGAAAATACATATACTTCTCTGTTGTAAGAGAAAACATAACGGAAGGCTGCGGAAATGCTCTTAACGAGTGATAACACAAAGCCGGCGGCAAACGCAGGGGCTAATACGTAAAGTATTGAAGCCCACGCCTGATACGGAACCTGAAGCCAATTCGGACAATGTGCTATACTGTCTTTTACAACACTGAATTCACAGCCTGTTGCAAACAATTGTATCGAATTCAGAAAGGAAAGCAACAATGACATAATAATTCCGTAAATGCTCGTGTCAGAAGAAGATATATGCACGGGCATAAACATAAAGAAGTTCGCCGCAAACACACCGACGATCAATCCTCTGAATAAGGTAAAGCCGCGTTTCTTCGAAAAATCAGCCCAGCTCACAGGAAACGAAAGTATCGCCGCTGCGACCAAGCAACCGATAGATACAAAAAGACAACCTAACCACATACAAAATTCCTCCCAAAATCATATATAAAATTTAAAACTGTCCGTTTAATTCAATTATACTTTGTGTCGACATTATTGTCAAGGGAAAAAATTATCATTATAAGAACAACATTTTCACCGTATTTGGAAAAATGCATAATTTAAAAATTCAAGAAAGAGAACACATCGAAAACCGATATGTTCTCTTTCGCCGTTAACGATATATCTTAAAAAATACTCAGCCCTCGTTTTTGCCGTTCGTATCGTTTGTGCCGATCTCTTCAGGGGTCATCTCACCGATATCCTGCTTGATATCCGTTTCGTTTATTTGTGCCTGTGTCTGTTCGTTTTCCTTTTTCTGAGTCTGTTCATTCTTTGACATACGCTTTTTGGACTTTAAGCTGATCACTATGTGGACCACTATTGAAACGGCAAGACATACTAAAGAAATTATCATCAAAATCAAATGTGTAGTTATAACACCTTCTATTTCTGATACTTCAGTCAGTATTTCGTGTGCCTGTTCAAGAGATTCGCCTGCTATTTCGCTGAATTCGTAAGAATTTATTATATCATTCAGGTTATCTCTTTTTACTGTGTTATAGATAAATCCTGTTATTGAAAGAGCAGCAAAAAAGGCACAAAAAACTATAATGGACACAGTTGAAAACGCCTTCAGCTTCTTTTTTTGCGAGCAAAGTATCACCGCAAAGACTATAAATGCAACTGCTATAACCGCTCCGATCACAGCAGGCAGCCACGGCATATCAGCCTTATCCGTATCAGATATTACTCCTGACAAGCCGCTTGATGCTTTAAAATATAATGTGATCGGATGCACCGTACGGTTTCCCACCTCATCGAATGCTTCAAAAAGAAATTCATTTGCTCCGTCGACAAGTTCAAGAGTAACAGTAAAGCGCCCATTGCTTATCGTTTTTTCTTCGCCGTTTACCAGAAAACGCACCGCATCATCGACGCTTCCCACCAAAACCGCTTTACTGTCGGGAAATGTCTTGTCGGAATACGGCTCAAAAAATTCAATTACAGGAGCTGTTCCGTCCTTGTATATCTCGCCTGCAAACAAATATTTTATACCGTTTTCCGTATAAGCTGCAGATATTTCGTTGAGACCGTTTTTTATAGATACAGCCAGAGTATTTTCGTTTCCGTCAGAAATAAAGTCAGTATTCTGCCCGTTCACTATAACATTCAGCAAAGTATCCTTTAAAAGATCAAATTTTATCTGTGCCTGTGAGGAAGCTGTTGGAGATGATGTTACAAGCTCAACTCCGCCTTTTAGCGTGACATTCTTCGTCAGCGGATCTGAAAGTATCCCGTTTACAACTCCATACAATGTTACCGTCACAGACGAATAAGCCTCGCTTATATACTGTGATATACGGTTAGAGTCTTTATCAAGGTCTACACCTATTATGGATTCTCCCGATGCGCCCGTTATAATCAGTCTATAGCCGCTGTATGAATAAGAGGTGTAATTCGACCAATCAGCCGTGATCGTTCTTTTGCAAATATCTACGGTTATGTCAATTCCCGAAGGACCCGACGGGGTATTTGAATTGGTAAATGCAAACGTCTCGCTTTCAAGAGAATCAAACAGTGTAACCTCCGGTGTCTGAAGCTCGACTTCTAAAATTAACTTGTATTCGCCGTATGAGTTGTAATTTCCGAGGTATATATGCCTCGATTCTTCCGTACCCGTGAAAGCGTTGCCTGATTCAAGGGCGACCTTTTCAGCATTTTCTCCCTCATAGGTGAGATAAATGGTATATGAATATTGCTCCGATGCATTTCCTCTTTCAGCAAGGAAGCTGACCTGAATATTATCAAAGCTGCCCTGAGAAACATTGACATACTGGATCCAGATATTTTCCGTCGAACCCATTACCGAAAATTCAAATTCGGTATTCGTACCTTGAGTATATTCAATATACCATTGTCCGGCTTGAGCCGAGGGAATATGTACTGCAGCGTACTTTGATTCGATAATAGCCTGTATTCCGACAGTATTTTCCGCCACTGCATACCTGATTCCCGACGGTGAAATGATCGTCACCGTCGGAAAAGCGGAATCATACCAGAAGCTGATATTAATATCAGCGTTAGCATTAAGAAATGTAAGAGGCTCTGTCTTAGCCGTTGCATCATCTGCATACACATAAGCCGTAGATGCAAAAGCTATTATCATCAATGTGCATAAAAGCACCGAAATGCATTTATTTAATCTGTTTTTTGTCATTAGCACATCCTCCGTCAATATTTATAGTTAAGATCGTAATCCATTTTTCCGGAATCCGTGATATAGAATATTGCGCCGCGTCTTTTGCCGCTTTCATTATCCTTATATTCCGCACGAACCGTAAACTGCGTATTACCGGAGTAATCTGTATAAAATCCGACAAGAGCATTTGCTCTTTCGTCTATTGTATGATCGATTATCCACCAGTTCAGCTCCATATGTGCCACACCGTCGTATGTTGCGCCTATGAATCTGTTATTTACCGCAAAAGCACCTGTACCGGTCAATTCTACCTTAACATTATGCGCATCCCACGAAAGTCCTTTCTTAACTGATACATAAATGCCTACAACATTTTCGTTTGACACTCCGAGCAAGGGACTTGTGAAGGAGTGATTGCCAAGACATATTTTTGCTTCAAGCAATTCAACACAGCTCAGAAGCTCCAATGTAGCCTCCGCTTCAACAGAAAAGCGTGAAAGACCGCATCTGAATGTCGCCTCAGGGATTTGAAGAACGCTTACATCACCTACATAATTACTGAGCTTAGGCACTATCGCAGCGACCTTTCCTGCAGATATCTGCATTTTTCCTTCAAGAGTAAGTGCGCTGACTGTTTCTCGCGAAGCATTTTGTGTTGTTTGAGCAAGTCCGATAAATCCAAGAGAAAAATCTGAAAATGTTATCGGCACAGGGCCTGCCATTTTGGTGAAATCTCTGTCAAAGTGTATCTGTACACCGTCAAGAGACATATTCTTCCACTGCAATCCCATACCGACATATGTATCTATCGGAAACATCGGAAGCTTTACATTAAACTCAACGCCAAGAGAGCCGTCAGCGGTGTCAAATTCAAGCTTACCAAGCGTTTTTTCCATTGAAGCTGTGGTATCAAGGAATTTCACGAGGAACGGAATGTCTGAATCAGTTTGATTGATAGCAGCCTCGCATTTGACATAAATATTTTTATTTGTCAGCGTGCCTGTGCAGTCGAAATCGAAATCAAACGGAGATTGTGACGAAAGATCGCTGACTATAAGATCCTGGAACGGAAGATCGGCTGATCCTTTTTTCAATTCAAGTGCAATTTTATCCGGATACAGACGCATTGTCGGCGTATCAATAAGCATAAAATCGATCAGCTTCAACACAGGTATCGTGGTTGAAGATGTGGGATATTCTGTTTCGGTCGTTGGAGCGCTGAAAAGCCTTACATCTCCAAGCATAGGAATACCGAGAGGTATCTTTTTTTCCTTGAAATGCTTTGCAACGCCCGTTGCAAGCTCAGAATCGTTAAAGCTGATACGTGAGCCGTAATTGTCCGTAAGTATTATTTCATTACTGTCAAGCGAACCTTTAAGGACAACTGTTCCGTTAAATGTCAGCCAACCGTTCATAGTTACATTGCCCGACATAGTAACAGTGTCTTTATTTTTCTGCACAGTTGAAGCAGTAAATGTGTACGCACCGAATTTTACATCCTCAACTGTTCCGTCGGATACCGTCAATTCATTTTCAAATACAGCGTATCTGTTATTTAATCTTATCTCTACATCATATAATCCGAGAGCTATTTCTGCAGGAACAGATATTCTGAAGGTTTTTTCATCAATGTATGTAGCTCTGAGATTATAGCTTCTGTCGCCCTTTAAGGTTACGTACATAGAATCGGTATTATTGAATCCCGTTCCGACAATATTGATATCGGTAACATTCTTTTGCTTTACTATATATCTTGTTTCTAAACCGTATACAGAAACGTTTGCGTCAAACGGTATAATAGAGGAGCTTTCATCTGACTCGGAAAGCGAATAGTAACGCAGATCGCTTACATTTTGACCGTCCAATTCTATTTCAAGGGTTCTGTCTGAAACCGTAAGTGTATCGACTGTTTTGTATGTAACAAGATATTTGTTTTTCACCTGACCGTGAATAAACGTATATAACGATTCAAGCTGAGCATCGGAAGGGGAGTATATAAACTGACCGCCCGTCATATTTGCAAGCGTTGTCAGACTCGATACTTCAACACCCGAGCCCATACCCATAACGTATACAACATATCCCTTTGCAAACGCAACAGAGCTTATATCCTCTGCGCTTATGCCGTTATATCCATCCTGTCCGTCTGTCATAAGAATCAATATATTATTTGCTTGAAGGTCGGGCTGAACGGAATTAAGTATATCATACACTGTACCGTTTATATTTGTTCCGCCGTATGCGCCCATATTGCTAACAGCGTTTTTAATGCTCTCAGATGAGCTTCCCAAGGGCAGCTTTTGGATCATCGAATTGTCAAACGTGTAAAAGCCGATATTCTCCTCTGCTGTCGTTGTTTCAAGAAATTTATTCACTGCATTTTTAAGTGAACCTACCGCACCTGACATACTGCCTGAGTTATCACAGCACAGAATAATATTTGCTCTTTCGTATTCAACCTTTTTTACAGTAAATTCAGTTATTTCAATCGAGCAGTCATATATTTTCAGAATATTCTCCAGCTCTTTTTCCGTCATAAATTCATCGGATATCTGGATCGTTGCAGTTATTTCGTTGAATTTCGATTTATCAATATTGTTTATTGTAATAGCGGCGCTTGCCTTTACCGTATAGTCCTGAAGAGCCTCCTTCAATGTTTCCTCGGTTTCAGGAGTGTTTACAATATTCTCCGAGCCCTTGACAAACGAGCTGTTTTCCGCTACCTGTCCTGCCCACTTATCGACATCCTTCACGCTTTCGTAATCGCCCGATCCTCGTATAGCATCAGTAAGGGCGTTCATAGCTTCTGCGTACGCTGCATCATCTGAGTTCGCAGCGGCGGTAAGTGCTTGAGAAAAGTATTCGTTACGTGCGCTCATTTTATTTAGCGAATTTGAATACTCTGCCAATGAAAGATATATCTTTGAGCTTGATTTGAGATTTTGTTTATCATCCGCATATTTCAAAAGTTCATTTTCCAGATGGTAGTAAAGCTCGTTTTTACTGTAATCGCTAAGCCTGTTGATCTGGTTTTTCAGCGTACGCTTCTGTTCAGCAGAAAGATCGGCTTCGTCCCTGATCTTTTTTAGTTGAGTAATGATAACAGGTGTTTCCTTAAAGCTCTTTATGCCAAGACGTTTCTTCAAGACCTTCGAATCAATCTTGTCATTGAGTAAAAGATCAGTTGCTATTGTATATTCTTCACAGGTTGCGTATTTATCCATTTCAGATGTAACCGCTTCGTAATCTTCATTTAAAAGTCGAGCCTTCATTCTCTGCACACGCCATACACCGAGACGGTTTAATTTTTTAGAATCCTCAACAGAAGATACAGAAGCATAAAGCGTATCAATTTTTCCGCTTACATCCACGCCTTTTTCTGTTGCTTCTCTCCATGCTTCATCTATCTGCGAAACGATATCTGCCGCTTCTTTATAGATATCAACATCATCAACCTGTTTTAAGGTTGATTCAAGCAGAGCGGCAGCTCCGCCGTTCAAAAGCGCTCGTGATTCGGAAACCTGAGATGCAGTAAGCGTTGTCTGAACACCGTTTTGAGTAAGCTGCTCATATACTGCACCGTCAAGTGCGGCATAGTCCATTAGCTTTTTTGAAGCTTCGGCAAGTTTGTCGTCATATAATTTGCTGTCCTTGATCTTCTCATATATGGTGGACGATTTGACATAGTCCTGCTTTGCAAAAGCGAGATGAGCAGACATGACAGAGCAATTATCAGTCCAACCGTGCGCCATAGCGCATTCATTGATAATTCTTTCCGCATCATCCGTATTTCCGGCGAGAAGGAATCCCGAAAATGCAGAATAATAATCCTCCTCATCCAGATAAACAATGTTGCTTTGACCGTCCGCGCTGTCATTTACTTCCGATATTTGTCTTGCCGGCATCATTATACCGCCTGTAACACATAGACCGAGCGTAGCACACAATGCAGCTGTAAGAATAATAAAAGACGACTTGGTATACATTTTTTTCACAAATAAAAGTATAACAAGCACAGGAACAGCTACAAGTAACCCGGCCGAAAGCAAGGTAAGGTCATTTTTGAATAGTAAGTCCATAAGTTCCTCCTGAAAGTTGTAGCAAATAATAACTATATTGTGAGGATTTTATCATATATATATGAATTTTTCAACAAAAATCAACATTTTTTTAAAAAAAATCGTTAAAACAGTTATTCAGCAAAGCTATAAAAAACGATCAAAACCTCAAACTAAATATCGGCTACAAGCTATGAATTGAAAGCCGGCAGATAACAAATTACATTTTTTGACTTCTGATAATAGTATCGGTTTTTATTTTCACAAACACACAAGATGTTCAAAACAAAAAAGCGGGCTGTTGCTCGCTTTTTTGATAATGTTATACGCATTTACAGCATTGCCGCGTTACGATCAATAAATCTTTTATAATCAGCAAACTCACGGTCATTCGGAAGCGTGTGATGAACAAAAGCAATTCGTCCCTGCAAAGATAAAAGATATTTCCGCTTATCCTGTATCCCACACCTTTTCAAATGACTGTCAAGCCCAAATTTCTTGATGTAGTACATTTCTTGCCGAATTTTCTTTTTGTAATCCTTTGGTAAATTTATCTTTTCATTGACTACAATACCGGTTACCGTCTGTCGCTTGCTTGAGTAAATAACAGATGTTTTGCTGCTTTTCAAAAACAGAGCATTCCTGAAAAGCTCGATTTTCACGAAATCTATCACTTCCTGTTCGTCAAAATCGCCCGAAAAGGTCATATCATCGCAGTATCTTGTATACGATATTTTCCTCTTATTGCAGAATTCCCCCACAGTTTCATCAAAATCATACAGTATGATATTCGTGATAGCGGGTGATGTGGGAGCGCCTTGCGGAAGTGACTCCTTATAATAGCAAAGCATAGTTAAAAGAATGCGAATTGGCTCTGAAAATTTATACTCATTAAAAACTGTGTCCTTGACAATTGAATAACGAATATTGTCGAAAAAGCCCTCTATATCAAGCTTCAGAATTTTTTTCTTTCCAACATGACTCTGTGCATTTTTCTGAACACTGCTGCCGGGTTTATAGGCCTTTGCATATCTTGAGATCGGATACTGCGTCAGTATATTATCGGCAATTGATCTTTGTACTTTTTTCAATATCAGATCAGGCACGGAGAGCACTCGTACAAATTCGTCACTCTTCGGAATCACCACGTAATGATAATGCTTTTCGAGATTATTGCTCAAGCCGTAGAGGGTTTTCGCAGAAAAACCCAGATCTTGCTCGATTGAAGAAAGCTCTCTGTAAACTATCATATAGCTCTCCTTTCCCGACCCGTAATCAGAACAACACTATTTTGTATGGCGAAACGCACAGACGTTGATAGGCAAGATGCAGCTTGCGAAATCTTGCTGCACAACGGCGAGCATTTCGGCTAAGCGGAGCAAGACCGTTAAGCAAAAGCTTACAAAGTAAGGCTTTTGCAGGGCTTGCGCAGCGAATGAGATGAATATTTGTGACAAGATGACGACTCGCCATCCCTTTCGAAATCGAAATACACTGTTGTTCTTTTTTTATTATATAACATCCTCTTCTGTTATACAATACTTTTACGTGTTTTTTTGACTTATTTTAAAAATAATTAACAAGTTAATGCGAACACTTGCTTAAATGCAATTTTTAAAAATCAGCTTTACATATCGTTTAAAAAGATGTTTTGAAAATACAGAATATAATGAAAAGCGTATTGAACATAAAGCATTACGTAATTACTTTAGTGTTCCTCATAAATCAATGGCTGCTGTGAAAGAATTGTTATTTTTCAAAATTACACGAAAACCACAACCACAAACGGTGTCGTATAATTGCAATATACCACTGCAAAAGTTATTATTATATATTGCTCTGAAAAAACAGATTTTGTGTTTTGGTCAGAAATATCAACCACACTCTGATTCTCCGTCAATGCAAAAGTCTTATAATTAAAGTATCCGTCTAAATTCCGAAGTTTATTGCTTATATTTAAATTATTCAAATCATAGCGAACTTTAACGACAGTTCCGTCAGCTCTCAGCACATACATATTTGTGCACTCACTTCCAATCGGGTACGCATCAATAACATTATCAAACTTCGATAAATAGCTTTTGATATTAATTGAATTATTTCTTGTAGCCAGAATTTTCCCATTCTTAGTGATGGCAAAAACAAAATTTTGGACTCCGGTTACAATTTTGATAACATCTCTCCGCTCTTTAGCCCCCTCATGCTCTGTCTGATAGCGTTCACAAAAACTAACATACCGAACTGCACCATCCGCGCGTAACGCAAAAAGGCATCTGAAGCAGCAACTTGAATTAAATCATTCCAAGATTTAACAATGCCATTTATGTGCTCAAAATTCAACCATCGATCTTCACATATCAGACGAATCGGCCTTTTAGCTATAAGACAAGTACCGTCTTCAACTAAGCCGATAGCAGCACCCTCCGCCCACTTACTAATGCCAATTTGCTTTATCCTTGTCCAATACTGCGTTCTGGACATATACTTCTCGGATTGCTGATTTTTTGCAACGTTTCGCCAGTTTCTATTATCGCCATAATGCAGTTTTTTCAAGCAAATATGTCTTTGATTTGTTCATCGTTCGAGTCGCTCATATCAAATGGAATATTATTTGTATATAGTAACTTGATGATCTTACCTACTTTTTTCTATATTTAATCTATCTTTTTTCGAAATTTTATAAAACATCTTTCTGTTGAAGTTGTTACAATTCAAAAAATCCCTTGAGATGTGGGCGATCAATGGGAGCCTGATTTTCATCATTCGCATTATACTACAATCTAAACTCCTCACCCTCGCTGGCGTAATTGCAAAATGCTCAGCCGTTTCCTTTAGTGAGTGTTCTTTTTGACCCTCTAATCCAAATCTGTAGATCGCATATTCTCGTTCTTTGGCAACAACTTTATCTAAACAATCATTCATAAGAGTTCTCATTTTTTCGAAGTCTTCTCTGTATTCAAAAAATTTATCATCCCAATAATATCCACTCATATTCTATATCTCCCTCCAGAATAAATTTTATCATAACCTCTAACATGTAGAAACCGCATATTTTCGGCAATAATCTTTTAAAGTATTCAATGTAATAAAAAGATATAGTGGCATATACTCTCATAACAGAGCAATTCCGCTGTCACCGGATACGGTTCAATCATATGCACACACAAACTTTTACCCAACCTTATGCTAATCAAATACAATTAATCGTCACATAGGATATCGCTAAAAATATCTGTTAAAATTTTCTAAATGGCAACAGAAATATACTCTTGTTTTTCCTTGCAAGTTATAGTTATCTCTTGTCTTGGACATTAAATATGCCCCAATCCCCTTTTTTTCACATTCAACTGTATTAAAAAGCAATAACAATACTTTTGGACAAAAAAGTATGTCAAAAAAATCGTTAATTATCTCGCGCAGAACCAATGAAAGATACGAAAAAGCCTTGAAAAAATATTGTTTTCAAGGCTTAATGTGGCTCCCCCTGCTGGGCTTGAACCAGCGACATCATGATTAACAGTCATGCGCTCTACCGACTGAGCTAAGGAGGAATATGTTTAATTTAAGGGGGAAAGCAAGTGCATTAGCACTTGCTTTCATTGTGTTGGCACTGACCTATCTTCCCGGACCGTCGCCAGTCAAGTATTGTCGGCATAACTGAGCTTAACTTCCGTGTTCGGAATGGGAACGGGTGGACCCTCAGCAATATTAGCACCAACTTTGTGTTAGCATCGACCTATCTTCCCGGACCGTCGCCAGTCAAGTATTGTCGGCATAACTGAGCTTAACTTCCGTGTTCGGAATGGGAACGGGTGGACCCTCAGCAATATTGACACTAACTCTGGTGCACCTTCAGGGATTCGAACCCGGGACCCACTGATTAAGAGTCAGTTGCTCTACCAACTGAGCTAAAGGTGCAAATGTTATCTTTCAATAACCCCTGATGCGTGCTATGAACATTTTACTTATGTTCATTGAAAACCGAATAAAGGAAACGAAAACTCAAAAATTCTAGTAAACTCCAAGGTAGACATTGATAAATATCAATGTGAACCGTAGGAAGTTCAAGCCCTCGGTCTATTAGTATCGCTCAGCTGAATGCATTACTGCACTTACACCTGCGACCTATCAAACTCATAGTCTATAAGTGACCTTACTAGCTTGTGCTATGGGATATCTTATCTTGAAGTGTGCTTCACGCTTAGATGCCTTCAGCGTTTATCACATCCATACGCGGCTACCCAGCTGTGCTCCTGGCGGAACAACTGGTGCACCGGAGGTATGTCCATCCCGGTCCTCTCGTACTAAGGACAGCTCTTC
>JAZPYP010000008.1:0-28157 GCA_045544255.1 Eubacteriales bacterium
TTTATCAAGGTTGCGGAAATAGAACAGGATGCGCCCCTCATATTCGGGGTTTAACAGTGCGCCGTAATCGATTTCCAGTTCTGTTACGGAAATATCGTTAATTTTATCAATGCCTTTTAATACGCACGCTTCATCGATCAACTCCTGTGCGGGTATCCAGCCATAGCGCTCACCGATCAGCACGATCATATATGGCTTGCAGTTATCGATTTGGTCAAGGCATACTTTAAGCACCTTACGGCTTCCTTCGTCCGAATCCAGATCGGTGGTATTAACACCCCAACGCAAATCACCAAAGTACGCTTTTTCACCATATTCGCGCAGTTGCTCATTAAGCGTGGGAATGGCATAGGTTTGCAGCATATCCCGTTCAAACTGCATATCCTTAAATGTTGATGAAACGAATACCAGTTTCATAGCGTACCTCCGTTAATTTATTTCTCTATCACCGAATAGCCAAGGGATGTTAGTAATTTCTCAGCCGAGGTAATCAGCATTTCATCATAGATATAATAGTCATAGTCTGTGGCGGTGCATCCACTACCGGCTTTTTCAGCAAGATAGGCGGACAAATCGTTCAGCCCGTTATAGGTGGTAAGACAAGCGTGCTTTTTTGCCGCCGTGTTTTTTACGTTAAAGCGCACCTTTTTGCCGTCATTCGACTTGAGCGTAATACCGTTTTTATCAAGAGGCAGATACTCGCCGAGCAAATGATAGGTATTCCATCTTGCGTGCTCCTGGGCAATTAAGGCATTACGGACAGAAGGAGTGAAATATTCACTGTAAGCATATTCGCCTTTGTGTCCGTGACGCTCAGTGATAAGTGTAGTGTTTGCACCGTTGCCGTCCTTAACGTAATCCAGTCCGAGCAGATTTAATTTTGTCCTTAAATTCATTGCCGAGTAGATGTTGGAATACAGGGTGAAATAGTCAAGACCTTGCCAATCCTTCTCGGCTTTTTCCTGTATGTACTGAGCAAAGTCGGGACGATTTCTTTCGTCTGCACCCGCATACTGTGCGGTATAGACTTCATTGAGCTTCTTCGCCATTGCAGACAAGCTATCGTTCACGATTACATCGTGATTAAACACGTCTTCGCTATTGCCGAAATAGGTGACAAGTTCATCATCCTCGGTATAAGCGGCTTCGCTACGCACGAAGATGTGATAGTTCTCACTGCCGAATAACATCGTTTTCAGTTTGGCACCGATTTCGATATTGCGGCAATCCTCATCGGTATCAATGATAATCAGCGTATAGCTATTAGCCTTTTGCACCTGCTTTTTAATAGCAGTCAGCACCTCACGAGAGATAGGAGTTCTATCAATAACAGTCGTTTTGAAAGGCAGTTCGGGCAGGGGGAAATATTCTGCTGCATTCAGTTCGCCGAGAACTTCCGGCAAACCGCCGATATTCCATTCGGTAGCATCAATGCCCGTGTCACACAAATAGTAGTTGATCGGCAACACTTTATATTCACCGTCAAAGGTGACAAGTTGATTGTTCAGTACCGACTGACGATATACTTCCTGACCAAGAGTGCCAAACCCAAGCACAAACACACTGATTTCGGTGCCTTGCTTGATAGCGGCATCCTCAATGTATTCTTTCGGTAGATACTTGGTAACGGGGTTTGCGTGGGTAAAGGTTCTGGCAAGAAGCTCGCTTGTGCTGAAGGTGTCGATAAAGGCTTCCATTTCGTTCTTTTCAATAATCTCACGGCGAACGGTTTCTGCCTTTTCACCCTCAAGCTCGACATATAAATATATGTTTTTAGCGTTTGTTTCAGCCTTTTTGTATGCAATAAAGGTGTCGATATAATCCAGCGCTTTTTCTGCTTCGGTGCAGACAATGTTATATCGTGTTGTCGCATTAAACTGGCGACTGCCAAGCAGTTGTACGGTAAAACCTTTGCGCAAAACAGCATACCCGTCTTCGATCAGCTCTTTAACTGTTTCCTTATCTACACCATCAAGCAACAATACCGCATTGCAGGTCTTGGCATAGTGAAGTGCTTTAGCGCCATTGCCAACAACAATATCACAACTGTCGTCCTTCAAAGCCTTTGCTAATCTGAACCCATTTGTGATAGAATTTCTGAACGCTTCAATCGCCGTGCTGATAGTAGTGAGCAGAGCAATAACAACACCTAACGTATAGGCAACAGAAAAGTGTGAAAACACATCGGTAAAACCTGCAACAGCATCTACGTTAGGTTCACCAACAAATAGTTTAATAGACGCTCCCAAACAGCCAAGCAAGCCTAAAATAATATTAGACTCTTCACCGAGTTCAAATACACCATAGAGATACGGCACAAGGTGCAAAGAATAGTTGACCACAATAACAGCACCGATAAACAGCGCAGTTTCATTAAACCGTCTTTTTTTGAATCTGCCGACGATAAAGCCGACCAGCATTAGCGCCTCGATTATCAAAATAGTAATGCTAATTATGTTCCACATACGAACAGCTCCTTTACGCCTCTTTTTCGACGTCCATCATATCTCCGATGTTACAATCCAATTTATCACAAATGCGAAGCAGAACATCGATAGACACCGGCTCGTCTTTACGCATTTTAGTCAGCGTATTAGGTGCAATTTCAGCCGTTCTTCTAAGATCTGCTTTGCTCATTTTCTTGTCAACGAGTAACTTCCAAAGCTTGTTGTAACTTACTTTCATAGCCATATTTGCGATTTTCCTTTCTCCTTAAAAAGATTGCATTTTATATTATAACACAACGAGAACAGTTTTACAAGAGACTTTATCAAAATAAAAATAGACTCTAGCACGTTGATGCGATAGTCTGTTTTGTCGGCAACACTTGTCCCTTGCTCTTGAAAAGCCAACACGATTTTGTGTGTTGTATGCCTCAACCGGTGCTTTTTATTGCACTTCCAAATGGGTGATTTGGGGGTAAAAATAGGCGTAGTTCTATAAAAAATTCTAATAGACTTTCCCAAAAATCCATTAGAACTCGGCAAAATCGGAGAAGACTTTTAGACCTTGATTTTTACTGCGTTTTTTGATATGAAAACCGAAAGAACCCTGAAAACATCGGGGTTTTCGGGGTTCTCACTATTGCCTTTATCTTCCGTTAAATTCCGTCAAGTTCGTTTCTTGACACTTGACTCGAAATCAGTTAGGGAGCAATCCCCCGCGAGTTCGAATCTCGCCGTCTCCGCCAAGAAAACGAGAGATTCCGACAGGAATCTGTCGTTTTCAACTAAATCCACCCTTGCGGGCGGATGAAATCTTCTTCGACGATGAAATCCAACTTCGTTGGGTGAAATCCGCCTCGACGGCGGATGGGTGGATTTAATTTCATCTGAGGCAAAGCCGAAGATTTCATCAGCGTTAGCTGATTTCATCCTTGCGTGAGCAAGGATTTCATTTTCTGTAAGAGTTCGAATTCATATGCAAAACTGCCTGAAATATCTTTTTTGTAGCCCTTACACATCTAAAGACACCATTGAAAGCTGAACCTTCAAGTTCAGGTTTCAATGGTGTCTTTTGCTTGAATTATGCGGAAAAACAGTATATAATATATATTGCAAATTTTAATTTAACGGAGCGAAATTATGAGCGATAATAAAGAAATGCTCGGCACGGCGCCGATCGGAAAGCTGCTGTTCAAATTAGCAGTTCCTACGGTGGTTGCCCAGCTTATTAATATGCTATACAATATTGTTGACCGCATTTATATCGGTCATATGCCGGGGGACGGAAGCCTTGCGCTTACGGGTGTCGGTGTATGTATGCCAATCATTATGATCATCTCGGCATTTGCGGCGCTGATCGCCTCGGGCGGTGCGCCGAAGGCATCTATCTCCATGGGGAAGGGTGATAATAATTCTGCCGAAAAAATCATGGGCGGCTGTTTTTCTCTGCAGTTTATTATTTCCGCCCTTCTTACTGCCGTTTTATTGATTTGGAACAAAGATTTATTATTGATGTTCGGCGCAAGTGAAAACACCATCGGTTATGCCAACGATTATATGAACATCTACGCGATCGGTACTGTTTTTGTTCAGCTGACGCTCGGTATGGGCGCGTTTATCACGGCGCAGGGCTATACCAAAATCAGTATGATTACGGTGTTGATCGGCGCTGTCAGCAATATTATTCTCGATCCTGTTTTCATTTTTGGCTTCAAAATGGGAGTCAGGGGTGCGGCGCTTGCCACTATCCTTTCTCAGGCTATCTCTTGCATTTGGGTGCTTCTGTTCCTTTGCGGAAAGAAGACCTATTTGAAACTTAAAAAGCAGAATTTCCGCATAGACGGAAAGCTCGTTTTCCCTTGTATTGCACTGGGAACGGCAACCTTTATTATGCAGAGCAGCGAAAGTGTTATTTCGGTCTGCTTTAATTCTTCGCTTTTAAAATATGGCGGTGATATTGCTGTGGGCGCTATGACTATTCTCACAAGCGTGATGCAGTTTGCCATGCTCCCGATGCAAGGCATTGCGCAAGGCGCACAGCCGATTTTGAGTTATAATTTCGGTGCGAAAAAGACCGAACGGGTGAAGAAAACCTTTTGGCTTCTCCTTGTTTCTTGCCTTGTTTATTCCTTTGCCATTTGGGGTTCCATTATGCTGTTCCCGCAAATTTTTGCCGGCATATTTACACCCGATGCAGCACTCATCGAATTCACCGCAACGGCGCTTCGAATCTACTGCGGTGTGATGTGCATCTTCGGTATCCAGATCGCTTGCCAGATGACCTTTGTATCTATCGGCAACGCACCTTGTTCTATTATTGTTGCCATTGTTCGCAAGTTCGTTTTACTCTTGCCGCTGATCTATATTATGCCGCAACTGATTGCGGATAAGGCAATGGGCGTTTATGCGGCAGAGCCGGTTGCCGATGTGATAGCTGTATCCTTCACCGCTATTCTTTTCGCCATTCAATTTAAAAAGGCACTAAAGGCTTTAACAATAGAAACCTCAAAGGAGATAGCGCAATAAAATTTGCAGGAACTTATGTGAACAGACAGATCTTTCAGCGCTTCGGTCATACCGAACATTGAAACTTAAAAAAGCACCTTGAAGGAGCTCTTCAAGGTGCTTCTCTTTTATTCTTCTTTAATCATTCCAATTCCCTTAACCAATGTTGCATAATCGATCCTCCCGCTGGCTCGCGTAACAAGGTTTCCGTCGGCATCAATAAAGAATGTGGCAGGAAATCCGGTTACAAAATAATTATTCACCGCTTCAAGCTTGGTATCAAAGAAAACATCAAAGGTAAATTTCTGCTCCGCCACATATTTCTCTGCCTTTTCCTTCGTTTCCTGCACTCCGTCGGTTGCGTTCACCATTAAGAATTGCACCTCCGGATAATTCTCTGCGGCGGTGTTAAAATCGGGCATTTCTTCCTTGCAATAGTGGCACCAAGTGGCCCAAAAGTTTAATACAATCGGTCTTCCTTTAAAATCCGAAAGCTTTACCTCCTTGCCCTCCTGATCCAAAACAGTGAAATCAGGGGCGGCATAGGAATTGTTCTCCTGCTCTCCTTGCTCATTGGTGGGCTCTTCCATGGCCTCCGGCTTGTAGAGCTTCTCCAGCTTTGGATAGAGGATCGCTGCCCCCGCTATGATCGCAATAAATACAACCGCCAATATAATCCATTTAAATTTCTCTTTCATGTTATTCTCCCAATAATCCTAAAAACATTCCTAATAGTCCTGATGCCATCAAAATACCGATGATTACCAAAAGACTACCGCAGATGATATTGATGATTCGGTAATGCTGCTTGATCCAATTAAATGCCCCTTTCAGCTTATCAATAAGGATGGCGCTGAAAAGGAAGGGAATTCCAAGGCCTAAGGAATAAAATAGAAGCATCAGAATTCCCTGCAAAGCGCTTCCTCGATTGGCCGCAAGCATCAGTGCTGAACCAAGAAACGCGCCAACGCAAGGGGTCCAACCAACGGAAAAAACAATGCCGAATAAAAGTGCAGAAAAGAAGCCGTTTTGCCGCTCTCTGCTCATAAAGCTTCCCTTAAAAAGCTGTAGCTTAAAAATGCCGAGAAAATTTAGTCCAAAGAAAATAACGATCAGTCCGGTTATGATATTAAGAATATTCCGATATCGGTTTAAAAGCTGCCCAACGCTTCCTGCCAGCGCACCCATCATAATAAATACAAGAGTGAAGCCAAGGATAAAGCCCAAGGCATTTTTGATGATCTTTTTTGCGCCCCGCGCCTCGCCGCCCGCAAAATAGGAAATATAAATGGGAAGCATCGGCAAAAGGCAAGGGGAGATAAATGTGATGATTCCTTCTAAAAATGAGATTAAATATTGCATGGTGTTCTTCTCCTTCTTAAATTAATTATAGCCATCTTGGTAAAAAACTTCAAGAGTTGTTTTTTTAATAATCGGTTGCAGGGCTATAAGGAATATGGTATAATAAGGGGCAAAAGGAGGGAGAACGATGAAAAAAACGAAAAAATTGATCCTTGGGGCGCTGTTTTTAGCCCTTGGGCTGATCCTTCCTTTCTTTACCATGCAGATTAAGGAAATCGGCGATTCCCTTTTGCCGATGCATCTGCCGGTGATGCTTTGCGGGCTGATTTGCGGCCCTCTATATGGAGCGGCTGTCGGCATTTTAACTCCCATAATGCGTTCTCTGCTTTTCGGAATGCCGCCCCTTTATCCAAGCGCTATCTGGATGGCAGGGGAGCTTGCGGCCTATGGCTTTCTTTTGGGATTCCTTTATCAACGGGGTAAAAAGCAAAATCTTCTTTGGCTTTATTGCAGCTTGCTGCTCTCGATGCTCGGCGGAAGGCTTGTCTGGGGGCTTCTGAAGGCGCTTTTGCTGGGCGCTGCCGGCAAGGCCTTTACTCTTTATGCCTTTCTTGCGGGCGGCTTTTTAGATGCCATTCCGGGCATTCTGCTGCAACTGATCTTAATCCCATCTTTGATGGGCCTTTTCAAGAAAGTTACTCTAAAATAGAAAACGGTTGAAAGCATATGCTTTCAACCGTTTTCTGTTTATTTTCCTTTTAAGTGAATCCCCGATGCATTTTCAACTGTCGTTTTAAAGAATTCAAGGGATACTTCCTCGCCATTCCAATAGAGTCCGTCGATCCAAAAGTCTTTTAAAATCACCTGCTCGCTTTTGGAGCAGAAAGTTATTTCCGGTGCAGGCACGCCGTTTTCTGCAAAAACCTGAATATTTTTATAGTAAATATCATGGATCGCGCCAAATTTTCCGGAATGGCTCCAATCTTTATTTTCGGCCACAATCAGGCGCGGAACGCCCATCTTATCGGGTTGATAGATCTGGTTGATATTTTTTTGCACAATGGCGGGCTGCGTGGTCGCTTGATATTCTACTCGGAGATCTTCGAAAATAATATTGCAAACTTCTCCGCCGTTGCCGTTTTGAATATCGATCGCAACATGGGTATTATGGATCAGATCGCAATTTTTGAAGGAAATTTTTTGGAATAGGGGAGCATCGGTCTCCAGCCCGATCTCGCAGGTTCTGCCCCAGCCGCACCATAAAATGCAATTTTCTATGGTGATATTCTCAATCGTTTTATCATATCCGTAGATCCCTTTGATGGTAATTCCATCATCAAAAACGCGAATAAAGCAATCGCGGATCTCAACATTTGAGGTGTTGGTAATATCGATCCCATCGGTATTATAGCGCCAATGGCCGATCTCCTTAATACCGCGGATTATAGCATTTTTGCAGCCGAAAAGCGCTAAAACCCAAGTTGCGGAATCCTGAAGAATGATATCCTCGATCAGGATATTTTCGCAGTTATATAGGCGCAGAGTCCCTTTGGTAAAGGGCTCGTAGCAATGCTCTAAAAATCGCTGCTCTCCGATCCCGCTTAGAACCCCGCCACCATAAATATGAATATTTTTGGCCCCCTTCGACCATATGGAACCAAATACAATGGCTTCTTCATCAATATATACACTTTCATGATCGAAAAGCTCAATGGTACCGGGGAAATGAAGCCCCGGACCAAAATGATAGGTCGCTTTTTTTGAATAGGTTTTAATGGGATTAAAAAAGATATGAAGAGGATGATGCTCCCCGTCAAGCTCTAAAACATAGTTTCCTGCCTTGGGCAACGAGAAATATAATTGGTTTTCCTCTCTGCGGATGGAAATTTTTGCAGATAAAGGGCGGATGACCGCGCTTTTGAAATCCCGCTTGCATTCTACCATAATCTCTACCGATTCATCTGCAGAAAAGGTGATATATCCTGCCTCTTCCGATTGATCGATCGGCCGCTGATAGCCGGGCCATGGCTGGTTGAAGGGCATGGCCGAAACGCGGCATAGGCGCACAGGGCACTCCTTTCCATTGATAAAAGTGCGATAGCCCCCATAGGTCAGGGAAAAAGAATCCCTTTCATTCATAAATGAGGAGAGCGCTTTTTCTTTATGCAGAGGAATAGAAGGAATTTTGATCATTGGTTGCACTCCTTGCTTTTTTCACTATTATACCATGGATAATTGCATATTTTTATGGTTCTTTAATCAAAAAACATAAGAAAATCTGCAAAAAAGCCTTGGATCGATTGGATCCAAGGCTTTCGCTTTATTACTTATTCAGATATTTAGCAACTTCAGCGGCAACAAGCTTGGTGATCATCTCAAGATCAGCTTGGCTGGCACCTGCGCCGAAATCTGCTTTTCCATCGCTGGAGAAGAGCTTCATCTTCTTCATGCTCTCTTGCTTTACAGCCTCAACTGCGGCAGGGATCAGATCGATAACGCCTTTATCCATGCTGGAGAAGCGCTGGAATTCGGCTTTAACAGCGGCAATATTAATATCGGTAAAGATATTAACCTTGCTGATGCCTTCCTTGATTGCCTTGCGGAAATCATCGTCGGTCAAGCCGGAGCCGCCATGGAGCACCAGAGGCACATCAACAGTCTTGGCGATGGTTTTGATCCGCTCGAAATCCAGCTTCGGGGGAAGCTTATAAGCGCCATGGGCATTACCAACAGCGATTGCCAAAGCATCAACATTGGTTTTCTCAACAAAATCCTTCGCCAAAGCAGGATCGGTGAAGAACTTGGAAGGATCAGCCAAATGATCGCTTCCCTCGGCAGAGCCTTCATTATCGCCAACATGGCCAAGCTCGCCCTCAATGGTGGCACCATAGGAATGGGCAATTTTAGCCATTTCAGCCACCTTGCGCACATTTTCCTCATAGCTATCGGTAGAGCAATCATACATAATGGAAGTGAATCCAAGCTCCAAGGCCTTGATGCAGGTATCATAAGAAAGGCCATGATCCAGATGAACAACTACAGGCACATTGGCTTTCTTTGCCATGGGGATCAGATAATAAGAAACTTCTTCCAAGGGGCCATAGGGGAGCAGAACTTCCGCAGTACCCATAATAACAGGGGAGCGGGTGGCTTCAGCGGCAGAAATGATGCCGCGGGCAAGCTCTAAATTCACAGCGTTGAAAAGGCCAACAGCATATTGGTTTTTCTTGGCAGGTCTTAAGACCTCGTTCATGTTAACAAGCATTGGATTTTCCTCCTGAATTGTATATCGTTAAAATTATAAACAAAATTTACGCCTGAATGATTTCAACATTCAGTTCATCGAGAGTGGCTTTTAAGTCGCCTTCGATCTCAGCGTCGGTAATGAGATAGTCGATCTCTTCAAAACCGGTCAGGCGCATATAGCCCACTCTGCCGATCTTGGATTTATCGCAAAGGTAAAAATGCTTTTTGGCGTTTTTGATCATGCTTTGTTTGATAAAGCATTCTTGATCATTGCTTTCCAAAATAATAGAATTATCGCCGATTCCTTTGCTGGAGAAGAACATTTTATCTGCAAAATAATTGCTGGTAATGTAATTCTCTGTCATAGCACCGATAAGCGATTGATTTTTGCTCACAATTCCGCCTACCGCAATCACCTTAATTCCCTCAATTCCGCATAGTTCATTGATCACGCGAATGGAATTGGTGATAATGGTAACATTCTTCATGCTTTTGATTTCTTTAGCAAGATAAAAGGTAGTGGTGGAAGCATCCAAAAAGATGGTGTCGCCCGTGGCGATATATTGGGCCGCCTTGCGGGCCATCGCCTGCTTGGCCTCCACATTAAGAGCTTTGCGCTTTTCCAAAGAATATTCATAGCTTCCCTCATCCATCGGCAAAGCGCCGCCATGGGTTCTGCGCAGTAATTCTTTGGATTCCAATTTTTCTAAATCGCGGCGTACTGTTTCTTCGGTAACCCCCAGTTCAACGCTGAGTTTGCTTACCATAACAGCCCCTTCAATGCTGAGAATTTCCAGAATTCTTTTTTGGCGTTCAAGAGCAAGCATATTATTGCTCCTTCCGTTTTATTATTTTGTAATAATGCGCACTGCATCGCCATTCTTCAGGCCGCAGGAGTTGGCATCATCAGTATCGATATGCATCTCCACATTGAAATCCTCGCGGACGCGGATCTGCACATCATAGAATTTAGTGGGCTTCACTCCGTCGATTACCACATCTACCAGATCATTATCTTTAAGATCCATAGAAGCGGCAAATTCGGGGGTCAGGTGGATATGGCGATTCGCAATGATAACGCCCTCTTTTAAATAAACGCAGCCTTTGGGGCCAACAATAACCAGCTTCTCCGAGCCCTTGATTTCGCCGGAGGGGCGAACCGGAGGGCTAACCTTTAAGATAAAGGTATCGGTGCGGGAGATCTCCACTTGAGTATTTTTTCTGACAGGGCCCAAAACGCGAACATTTTCAATAGTCTTCAGGGAAGGGCCAACCAAGGTAACCACTTCGTTGGAAGCAAATTCCTTGCCCATCAAAATTTTCTTCGGTGTAAGCTCATAGCCTTTTCCGAAAAGGGTATCCAGATCTTCACGGGAAAGATGAATATGCCGTTGAGAAATGCCAACCTTCACATAGTCGCTTTTTTTCTCTTCCTGCAATCCCATGCTTTCCACAACGTTTTTGATGATTTGTTCAAGTTCAGTCATGGATTATTCAACCTCGTAATCAAAGAATTTCATGATCTCGCCGTGGGGGCTGGGGATAACCGCCTTGCCATGGATCGTGCCGAGGGGAGCGGCATCCTCGGCGCCGGCTTCCACTGCCGCCTGCACCGCAGAAACATTTCCCTTAATGATCAGGGTAACCAAGCGGCCGCCTAAGCGTTTTTCAGTATGAATCAGGCGCACATTGGCAGCCTTCAGCATGGCATCAAGGCCAACAACCGATGCCACCATGCCCGAAACCTCCAAAAGACCAATGGAAAAATCGGGGTCAATAACCTCGTAATCCTTTTTGTAGAAGGTTTTGGGGAGTTTAGTATTATATTTATCGCGGTTGATATCTAAAAGATAGGCCATCTTCTCGGTGCCGTCGCCGGGGCGAGAGATCACATGAGAGGCGATATACATTCCTTCGTCTTTCGCATAAGCGGAAGCAGCCTCAATCGCAGCCTTAACAGATGCGTTATCGCCTTCCACCTTCAGCTGCATCACCAGCGGAGCGGGCACAGCCTCGCTTTTAGGTCTGGTGCGATCAAAGGCAATAACTTTAACATCTGCGGCCTTGGCGGCGATATCTGCCGCATAAACAGCGGTGGTGAAGCTATATACCTCAAGCATTCCAAGTGCGTTCATAGTGTTCCTCCAAGATTAATTATACAATGTGCAACCCATCTACCATCACGCAGCGGCGCTGGCGGGTAAAGGAATGAGCAGCAGTCAGGCCTTCACCGGTGGGGCCTGCGATGGTAAAGGTGGTATAGCCTTCGCCGCCTGCACCGATTCCTGCATAGGAAGGCGCGTTCTTAACAAAGATAGTGGTTTCAACGGCTCTTGCAAAGCGGGTAAGATGATCCACATTTTTGGAATGAATATGAGCAGTATGGCGATTGCCATGCTCTGCGGCAACTGCAAGATCAATAGCCTCATCAATATCGGAAACCCGCACAATCGGCAGGATCGGCATCATCATCTCAACCTGAACAAAGGGATGATTTGCCTTGGTTTCGCAGATGATCAGGCGGGTATCGGAATTGATCCCAAGCTCCTTGAGGAATAAGCCTGCATCTTTGCCAACCCATTTTTTATTGATGGAATATTTTCCTTCTTTTTCAACCAGGCAAAGCTTAACAAGGGCATCGATCTGCTCGCCCTTAAGAAGATAAGCGCCTGCTTCCTGCATTCCTGCGATCAGGGCGTCGGTAATGGAATCCATGGCAAAGCACTCTTTTTCTGCAATGCAGGGAAGGTTATTATCAAAGCTGGCGCCGGCCACAATGTCCTTCGCCGCTTTCTTAATATCAGCAGTATCATCAACGATAACAGGGGGATTGCCTGCACCTGCGCCAATGGCTTTTTTGCCGGAAGAAAGCAAAGTCCGCACAACACCGGGGCCGCCGGTGGCAACCAGCATTCTGACAATGGGGGAGGCCATCATCTCTTTGGAGGTATCCATGGTGGGTTTATATACAGAAACCACCAGGTTCTCCGGCCCGCCTGCTTCCTGAATCGCTCTGTTGCAAAGGTCTACCGCATAGTTTGCGGTTTTGCAAGCGTTGGGATGGGGATTAAATACAACTGCATTGCCTGCGGCGATCATGCCGATGGTATTGCAGATAACAGTTTCGGAAGGATTGGTGGAAGGAGTGATGCTTCCGATAACACCGTAGGGCGCCATCTCAATCAAGGTCAGGCCATTATCGCCGGTCATAACCGAGGGAGAAAGATCCTCGGTACCGGGGGTTTTATTGGCTACCAGTTGATGCTTGATGATCTTATCGGAAACGCGGCCCATTCCGGTTTCGCTAACGCCCAATTTGGCGAGATTTTCGGCCTCATTCAGCGTAAATTCCCGAATCTTGGCGATCATCTGCTCTCTCTGTTCAACCGAATAAGCGCGATATTGCTTATAGGCTTTATTAACTGCCTCCAAAGCATCGGTCATGCTATCAAAAACACCCTTGTAGGAGCGGGCATTATCTGCAGCAGCGGCAGGCTCGTCCATATTATTCAGGATGCTCTTCACAATTTCACTGATTTGCTTTTCATCAATTTTCATTTTCTATATCCACCCTTCTCTTATAAAATCTTTTCCCAAAGCTTGGGATCGGGATTGGCAATAACCGAGGAATCCAAAAACATTCCCTTATCGGCGGCTGCCGCATTGGCATTTTCGATGGCGGCAGTAACCGCTGCTACCTCTCCGGTCAGCAGGAGATAGGATTTTCCACACATTCCTCTGGCGATCCGAAGCTCAACCAAAGTAACATTTGCGCTCTTTGCGGCAGCATCAGCGGCCACAATAGCAGATGCGCCGGAAAAGGTTTCCATCACACCCAGTGCTCTGGGGTTTTCCACATCCACCGTTGCATAGATGGCGGGGAAAACGCCTTCGTGCACATTACCGAGCACAAAGCTATCAATCATCTTTTCTCCGTTTTGCCCTTTGCAAGCATCAACCGCTGCTTGAATGGCAGAAAGATCACCGGAGATGATCACAATATATTTACCGGGGCATACAACCTGCGCTTCAATAATCTCAACCTCGGCCGTTTTAACCAAGGTATCTGCCGCGCGTATACCGGTAGAAACGGTGGTATATTCAATCATGCCAATTGCTCTTGCCATAATTCTTATTTCCTGCTTTCTATTATGATAAATTGATTTGTAACTTCTAAAACTTTGCCTTTAATAGGGGAATGAATGGCCACTCCAAGGGCATTTTCGGGGGCATCTGCAATAATGGCTCCTGCTTCCACCATATCGCCCTTCTTCACCGCCGCCTTGGAAGGAGCGCCGATGCTTTGGGAAAGGGCAATGGTTAGCCGCTTTGCCGAAACTTCCTCTTTAATAAAGGGCATTTCGCGATCATATTTGGTAAGCCCCAGCCGCCGAACAAGCCGCGCAACGGGAACCTTGCGATATTCTCTCTTATCGGAAACACCGCTGTATTCCGGCTCCTTGGGCGGGGTGATCCCGTTGGCGCGAAGCCCTGCGCGATATTGACCGATCAGGGTGCCGGGGGAGAGCCCTTGCATGCAGGAATACATTTCGCAAAGCCCGCATTGGGAGCAAGAAAAGGTATTCAAAAAGGGCTTACTGTCGAAAACCTTGTTTTGCGAGATCCCATGCATAAAAGCTTGGGGATCGATGGGGTGGCCCATCAGATTTCGGGGGCAGAGATCGGTGCACATTCTGCAACTGCAGCAGGCGCTCATGGCGCGCTTGATGCCGATATTCGGCTTCACTGTTTTTCTCTGCACAATATAATGATCCTGCGGCAATAAAATAACCGCATTGGTTGTTTTCGTAACTAAACCATGAGGGGAATCGATTTTTCCGGTCATGGGCCCGCCGATCAGATAGGCGGGGCTTTCGATTTTGGAGCCGCCGCAAAGGTCAACCAGCTCCTTATAAGTGATTCCAAGGGGCGCCTTCAGAACCTTCGGTTCCTTCACTTCGCCGGCAACCATCAAATATTTATGGGTTACTCCGGCATCCTCATTAACCGCCCGATAGATATTAAGCATTGTTTCAACATTGAAGACCGTAACCCCAACAGAAATAGGAAGGCTTCCCGGCTTGATTGCTCTGCCGGTTGCTTCATAAGTAAGGATCACTTCATCGCCCGCCGGATAAATTTCCGGCAGATAAGCGATCGAAACCTTGGGAAAGGCCTTCATGGCGACCATTGCCGCCTCGGCTGCGCCCTTATAAGAGGGCTTGATGCCGATAATTGCCCGCTCCGCGCCCACTGCATCTGCTACCATGGAAAAAGCGCTTACAATTTCATAAGCGTATTCCTCCAGCATCTGCCGATGGACCTTGAAAAGGGGCTCGCATTCTGCGCAATTCAAAAGAATTGTATCCGCCCGCTGATCCAGCTTGGCGTAGGCCGGGAATCCGGCACCGCCTGCTCCGACGATGCCGTGTTCCCTTAAAATTTTCGCTAAAGCTTCTAATTGCATAAATTACTCCAGTCCGATTGCGTCGTCGATGATGCCGACAATTGCGGCATCTACCGGCGCATTTTCAACATTACAGCCGATTCGCGCCGCACTACCGGTGGCCACAAGCACCTCTTCGCCGATGCCTGCGCCCACATTGTCGATCGCCACGATCCGACCGGTGCCCGCCATATTGGCATAGGGCTCCACAATCAGAAATTTGTTTCCCATCAAATTTTCATTTTTCCGGGTGGCAACAACGCTGCCAATAACTTTACCTACTATCATACCTGCTCACCTTCCGTGGAAGATTTTTATTTAATGGAGGGCAGGATTTTCTCCACATCGCCATGGGGTCTGGGGATTACATGGGTAGCGATGATCTCGCCCAATTTTTGAGCAGCAGCACCGCCTGCTTCAACAGCAGACTTAACAGCGCCAACATCGCCGCGAACCATAACGCTTACCAAACCGGAGCCGATCTTCTCGGTGCCGATCAACTGAACGTTAGCAGCCTTTACCATTGCATCAGCAGCCTCAATTGCAGCTACCAAACCTCTGGTTTCGATCATACCTAAAGCTTCCTGGGACATTCTCTTTTCCTCCTTGATTGTTTTGTTCACCTCAACGGGTGCTTTTTTTGTTGCATCAGCCTTGGGGGCTGTTGTTGCCTTCTTTGCAGGGGCCTTTTTTGCGGGGGTAGAAGATGCTGTTTTTTTAGTTTCAGCCATTTTTATTCACTCCCGAATCAGAATTTGGGCAGGATCTTCTCCACATCACCATGGGGACGGGGAATCACATGCACAGCTACCAGCTCGCCGAGCTTGCCGGCAGCGCTTGCGCCAACTTCGGTAGCAGCCTTTACTGCGCCAACGTCGCCGCGAACCATAACGCTTACCAAACCGGAGCCGATCTTCTCGGTGCCGATCAGTTGAACGTCTGCAGCCTTAACCATAGCGTCTGCAGCCTCAACTGCAGCAACCAAACCTCTGGTCTCAACCATACCTAATGCTTCAAGTGCCATTTTTTTGTACCTCCAAAAAATGTTTTTATTTAATAACTAAAATGAATAACAAATGTAAATAAAATTACTCGTTGATGATCGCGATCTTCAGGCCTTCCATCTTAAGATTGGTCTCATGGGCCTTATTGATCTCGGAAAGGGGATACTTATGAGTAATCAGCTTATGCATCGGCAAACCAATGCCCTTTGCGCGCTTCAGGAAATCAAAGGTGGTGGCATAATCTCTCAAGGTATATACCCAAGAGCCAACAGTGGTGATCTCCTTGGCGCAGATATCGAAATGGGGATTGATGGGGGCTTCGCCGCCATCGAGGAAGAAGCCCAGCTCGCAAAGGCCGCCGCCGCTGCGAATGAACTTATAGATATTGCTGTGAGCAATGGGGTTGCCGGTGCACTGGAATGCAAAATCAGCAAGATAACCGCCGAAAGCATCTTTCACAGCCTCGGTCAGCGCCTCAAGGCCCTTATGATCCTTGAAGTTCACTCCCTTGGATGCGCCCAGCTCCTTAGCAAAAGCAAGTCTCTTCTCTTCACCGTCTACTGCAACGATGTTTTCGATACCCATGGTGCGGAGCACTGCGATGCAGATCAGGCCGATGGGGCCGCAGCCCTGAATAACCACTCTGCTGTTAAATTTCAAAATACCGGTGGTCTTTGCTCTCTCAACTGCATGGATCAATACCGCGCAGGGCTCGATCAAGATGCGGTCCTCAAGAGAAAGGTCGCTAACATTGAATACAGAAGAGCCGCCGCGAACAACAAGGTAATCAGCGAACCAACCATTCAGATGGATATCATCATCAGGCAGAAGCCCATAGATATCAGCAGCGCCGATATTTTGCTTATTCATATCATACATGGTGATATCGGGGCTATCCTTGAAGATGCAGCTGGTAACGATCTTATCGCCAACCTTCAGGTCTTTTCCTGCGCTGTCTTTCTTCACATTTTTACCCATCTTCACAATCTCGCCGGTGCCCTCATGGCCCAAAACAACGGGGATCAGGCCGAAGGGATCGCGCTTGAATTCATGGGCATCAGTGCCGCAGATACCGCAGCCTTCCACCTTGACAAGGATATCGTCATCGCCGATTTCGGGAATGGGATACTCTTTAATGTCGTAGTGTTCAAGGGAGGTGAGCATTGCAACGCGGCTCTTTTCGGGAATGGCGCCTGCGCTCTTTTTGCATTCGCAGGGAGCAGCAGTTTTTCCCATCTCGGAAAGCACCTGACGCACAATTTGCTCAACATTTTGAGAATTGATGTTCATTGTCTCATTCGCTCCATTCTTTATATTTTTTTAAATAAACAATTTTTGTTTGCCCCAAGGGGCAGCGTGGATTTTCTTCCTTTATATATTTTACTATATATAAAAGGGAAAGTCAATCTGTTTTTCTGTTTTTTCTTTGTTTTTTGTTGGTTTTTATTGGTTCAGGTAGGAAATTAATTCGTTTACTCCGTAACCCGTAACCGAATCGATGCGAAAAACCTTCTTGCAGCCGGAGATTCGCAACCAATTCTCTGCCCGATCGGGATTCGCGCCTTCCTCTTCGCATTTGGTAACAATGCCGATCACCTCGCGATTCACCATGCAGGTGATGCAAGGGGGGAAGAGGGAATAAGGCTCGGTGGCGGCGATCAGCAGCCCCACCATATCCGCTTCATAAGAGTAGAGCGCAAGGGCTCTGCCCAGATGATGGGTTTGGCAATATTCCCCCGGAGTATCGATCAGGTTATTTTCAAATTTAATGTATTGGGTTTTATCGTAGCTGATATCCTCTCCCCGCAAAACCTGCGTCAGAGTGGTTTTTCCGCTTTCGCTTCGGCCCATTAAGATCAGATTTTTCATTATGTTTTGGTAATGGGGCAAACAGTGAACCCAAGGGTTTCCTTGCAGTAATCCACCAAAGCGGTTAAAGACGCCTGCACATCGGAAACTCTGCCGGTTACAATAAGGGTGCCGCTGAATCGGTCCACAAATCCAAGCTCTGCATTGGAAGATTTAGTGGCAATATCGCCTGCGATAATGGCAGTTTCCGCCGGCGACATCGTAACAATGCCAATGGCGGTTCTGGTATAATCCACTGCAGGATCCAATCCTAATTTGCGATATAAAACATCATCGGGATTGGCAATGATATGGGCAATGGTAATCTGCTTACCGGGCACCAATTCCTGCACTATTCGCATTTTATCTTGGTATGAAAGTTCATGGCTCATGTTGCCATCATCCTCCTATCTTGCATAAAAGGCCATGGGCCTCGGCGGCGGCCTTCAGTTTATTCATTTGCTCATCGGTAGGGGAAGGAAGATCTCCCATTAAATATTCGCGCCCAAGCCCATCATATTTATCTTTTCCGAACCGATGATAGGGGAGCAGGTGAATTTCCCGCACTCCTTGAAGGGTGGCGGCAAATTTTGCAATCTCGCCGATCTCCTCTTCGGTATCGTTAAAGGTGGGAATAACAGGCACTCGAATAATGAGCTTCTTTGCCTTTTCGGCAATTTTTTGCGCATTCTCTTTGATCCGCTCGTTGGGTTGAGTGGTAAATTCCTTATGCTTTGCGCTATCCATATGCTTAAGATCCATCAAGATGGTATCAATAAAGGGGAGCATCGGCTCGATTTTTTCAAAAGAAGCAAAGCCGGTGGTTTCCACTGCTGTATTGATCGAGGCCTCCTTGGCGGCTCGCAATAAGGCATAAGCAAAGTCGCTTTGGCAAAGCATTTCGCCTCCGGAAAGAGTCATTCCGCCGCCGCTTCTGCGATAGTAGGGAAGATCCTGCTGCACAATTTTCAAGATCTCGCCTACCGTTACATCCTGACCGATGGTTTTCTCTTTTCCGTTTTGCATCATTTTTTCGATCTCAAATCGCTGGGATTCCGGATTGCAGCACCATCTGCATCGAAGCGCGCAGCCTTTTAAAAAGATAATGGTGCGAATGCCGGGGCCATCATGGACCGAAAATTTCTGAATATCAAAGATCCTGCCTGAAACTTTAAGAAGGTCCTGCATGATCTTTAAAATCCTCCCTGCTCGGTTCTGTTGATAATATCATCCTGCAAGGAGCGGGAAAGGGTGGTGAAGAGGGCGCTGTAGCCGGCAACCCGCACCACCAGATTTTTATAATTTTCCGGATGAAGCTGCGCATCGCGCAGAGTTTCGCGGCTGACCACATTGAATTGCATGTGCATTCCCTTTTGATCAAAGAAGGCGCGAATCAAGGCGATAAATCCTTCCAAGCCGGAAGCACCCTTCAGGGCGCTGGGGTGGAATTTCATGTTGAAAAGAGTTCCGTTGGAGGCAATTCCATGATCCAGTTTTGCCACAGAGTTTGCAGCAGCAGTAGGGCCGGAAACATCGCTGCCTGCCACCGGAGAAACGCCGTCTGCAATGGGGGCGCCGGCAAGGCGGCCGTCAGGGGTAGCACCGGTCTGCAATCCAAGGGGCACATTGGCCGAAACCGGATAAAGCCCTGCATGATATTTGCCGCCGCGGGGATTGGTATATTGCTCCACAGGCTTGGTATAAGTATAAGCCGCTTCCCGACCATAGAGATCCACTTCGTCGATATCATTGCCGAATTTGGGAAGGCTCTTGATCTTTTCCAAAAGGGCTTGATAAGCCTGCTTCTTGGAAGGCTCAATATTATTTTCTTTAATTTGAGCAAAGATTGCGCCGATCTGCTCGGCAGAGATCTCATAGCCCTTGGCAGCCAATTCCTTCATCACTTCAACAGTGAGATTCTTGGCATATTCATCGCCATAAGGCATTCCGAAATTATTGCGAATGGCATCGGCATATTCTTCAAGGGTAACCGCCTTGGTCTTATAAACCAGCTCATCAATGGCATAAAGAGCATCAGCCACATTTGCAATACCAAAGCCTTGGGGGCCGGTAAAGTTATAGATGGCGCCGCCTTCTTGGGCGGATTTTCCTCTTGCAATGCAATCATCAACCATGGAAGAAAGGAAGGGCAGGGGGCAGCGCTCCATATGAGCGGCATCCACTGCGTTATCCGCATTCACCATCAGCTTGATGGCATAGTCCATCTGCTCTTTATAAGCATTGAAGAATTTTTCGTAAGTAGTCAGATCGGAAAGCTCGCCGGTCTTGGGGCCAACCTGAGCGCCTTTATCGCGCCCATTGGAGAAAACAAGCTCCAAAGTGCGGCACATATTGAAGAAAGCCGCATCATGCCAACCGTCGGTCTTGCCGCCCTTTTGAGGCTCCACGCAACCGATTACGCAATAATCTCTTGCATCCTCCAAAGCAAGGCCGCGGGAGATCAGCGCAGGAATGATGATTTCATCGTTATAGTAAGCCGGTAAACCAATACCGGTCTTGGTCAGCTCGGCCGCCTTCAGGAAAAGTTCATGAGGAGTGCCGTTCCAAACCCGCATGGAAAGAGAGGGCTGGGGAAGATTAACATGCATCGAGGCTTGGATACACATAAAGGAAAGATCGTTAGTAGCATCTCTGCCTTCAGTATCCTGCCCGCCCACAACCAGATTCTGGAACATGCTGTAGCCTGCAAATCCTTCGGCAGAAAGAGCATCCCGCACTTTATTAAGGCTATTGAGCTTTACCCAAACGCAATCGATCAGCTCTTGGGCCTGCTCTCTTGTAATTTTACCGCTTTCGATATCCTTTTTATAATAAGGATACATATATTGATCGAAGCGACCGGGGGAGATGGAATGGCCGCTGGATTCGGTCTGGATCAAGAGCTGCACAAACCAAAATGCCTGGCAAGCCTCATGGAAGCTTTCTGCTCCGTTTTCAGGCACCTTGTTGCAGATGGCCGCAATGTTTAAAAGCTCTTCGCGGCGCTTAATGTCGGTGCATTTTTCGGCAAGCTTCTTTGCGGCAGCGGAATAGCGCTTGGCAAAGAGGATGGCCCCCTCGCAGCTTTCCATCACCGCAGAGAGGAAGGAATAGCGCTTGGTATAATCGGCATCATAGATGTTGCATTTTGCCCGCTCGGCTTTTGCCTGCTCATAAATGCCCTTATAGCCCATCTTCAGAACCTTGGCATAATCGGCATTCACATGGCCGATTCCGTTATAAAAATAGTTGCCGACAGTAAAGATATTATGCTCAATGGCAGTAAGGGTTTCGGGGGTCATATAAGAGGTGGCCAGCTCGCTGGTGGTGCGGCCCTGCCAATATTTATGCACTTCGCGCAGCTTCTCGGCTGTCTCTTTAGAGATATAGAAGGCATCTGCGCTGCGGGTGGCGATGGTTTCAAATTCATCTTCCAGCCATTTATTGGAAAATTCGGGGAAGGTGGGGCAGCCTCTTCTTGCCTCGCAGTTGCAGCCAACAATCAGCTCATCATCGCGGATCACAACCGGCAGCTTCTCCATCATCGCCTTAAAGGCATGGGATTTTCTCAAATAGATGGATAAGCCTTCGGTTTCTTTAAAGCTTTCGGTAAGGATCTCTGCGCGGGTGGATTCGATGGTCGGGGTGCCGGAATAGAGATCATCGATCAGCTTTTGAATGCGATCGGTTTTTTTGATTTCTGCAGTATAAACGTTCTTCATTATATGGCCTCCTATTCTTGGCAAAAATAAGGGGCAAAAACTGCGCCTTTTTTTGCAAATAGCTTCATATATTATTAGACGCTTATATGATACACCTATTTTCAAAGAAAGTCAACTGTTTTTCAAAGATAAAAAAACAAAAACAAAGAAAATCTTTGCAAAAATCACGCCAAAACCAAAGAAAACTCTACGATTTCTCTCTTTTTCTGTTATTTTGGGCGCAAAAAACCAAAAATTCTATCCTTAAAGTATCCAAAAGAATTTTTCTGTACAAAAAATCTTCAAAAAACTTGAAAATATTTTAATATTTTTTAAATTTTTTATCTTTATTTTGACATTAGCATATACTAATGTTATAATTCAAATAATATACTGAATTTTAATTCAGAGATAAATGCTTAAAAGGAAGTAAATGCTTGTGAAAAATCCATTCAAAAAGGTAAATACCGATCTTCGCCTTCATTGGAAAGAGCATGGCTATGCGGCATTGATCTTTATGGCAATTTTTTGCTATTTGGAGTTGATGCTTCATTTGGTGATCTTTAAGGGGATCGGTTTAAGAATTTTTTATCCTATCCTCTTCTCTTTGGTATCAGGCGGATTCATTCATCTCGCCTGCTCTCTCTTGCCGGAGAAGGTTAACCGATGGATCGGCTTTGTTGCCATCTTTGCTCTGACCATTTATTTTGAAACCCAGCTTGTTTATTATTGCATTTTCGGCTCTTTCCTGCCGATCTCGCAGATGACAATGGGAGCCGATGCCGTTACCAATTTCTTTGCGCAGGTCATTCATGCAATTCTAACCAACTTTTGGAAGGTTTTGCTCCTCTTTTTGCCTGTTCCCGCAGCAGGGCTTCTGATTTGGAAAAAGAAGTTCCCTGCCAAGCGGCTGACTCTTTTGCAGATTCCTCTTTATGTGATCTTGATTTTGGTTATCGCCTTCGGTACTCTTTTTACCATGCGTCATTTTAAAGCAAATGAGAATTCGGCTTTTTCGATCCTGACCAATCCCAATACTTCAACCACCTCTTGCGTTAAAAATCTCGGCGTTGCCATCACAGCAGTGCAGGAAACCCGCGGCTTTTTAAACGCAAAGGACGAAGAAGGCTTCGAGATGATCTTTGAGGATACTTCTTTGGAGCAATGGGAAGCAACGAAGCCAAACGCGCAGGATTTTGATTTTTCCAAAATGAAATCCAGAAATCCCAAAATCTCTGCAATTAATAAGTATCTCGCCGGCATCTCGCCTACCTCGAAGAATAAGTATACAGGGATCGCTAAAGATTTCAATGTTATAACCATTTGTGCCGAATCTTATTCTCCTGTCTTTATCGATAAAGAACTTACTCCCACGCTCTATAAGCTTTCGACCAATGGCTTGGTATTCAAAAATTTCTATACCAGCTTTCCTAATACCACAACAAATGGTGAATATGCCATGTGCATGGGTTTAATGCCCAATATGTCGCGCACTAAAGTGGAATCCAGCTTTGATGATTCCAATGGTAATTATCTTCCTTACTGTCTTGGAAATGTTTATAAGGACCAGGGCTATCCCGCCAAGGCCTATCATAATTATTTCGGCACTTTTTATGACCGCGTGATTTCCCATGCAAATATGGGCTATGATTTTAAAGCCATCGATGCAGGGCTTAAAATGGAAGTGCAGTGGCCCTCCTCGGATCTGGAGATGTTTGAGATCTCCATGCCGGAATATATCAATAGTGAAGCCCCCTTCCATGCCTACTATATGACCTTTAGCGGCCATTATCAATACGATTGGAAAAATGCCATGAGCCTGAAAAATAAGAAGGCTGTGGAGCATCTTTCTTATTCCGATCCCGTTAAGGCTTATATTGCATGCAATCTGGAGCTTGAATATGCCCTCTCCGCATTGATGGAAGAATTGGAAAAGGCCGGTCAGGCAGATAAAACCATGATCGTGCTTACAGGGGACCATTATCCCTATGGCCTTTCCGAAGAGCAGTATAATGAGATATCGGGAAAAGAAGTGGATACCACCTTTGAGCGGTTCCGCAATTCCTTCATCTGCTATATCCCCGGTATGGAGCCGGTTGAAGTGGATTCCTATTGCAGCACCATCGATATTCTGCCAACCGTTTTGAATCTTTTGGGTGTGGAATATGATTCGCGCCTTCTGGCGGGCAAAGATGTTATGTCCGATGCGCCTCATTTGGCTATTCTTACCGATCGCAGCTTTATCGCCGATGATTTCCGCTTTGATGTTTCTACCGGTAAAACCTTTAACCATAAGGGGGAGGAAATTGAGCGGGCAGATCTGAAGGATTATTGCAATTATGTTGCCAATCTGTTTACCTTCTCCAATGGCGTTCTGGAAACCGATTATTATTCTTATGTTTTTGATCGTTCTTCCGAGCATCATTCGGAAGAAACCTTGCACTATGCTGATATAACAGATCCCTTTGCCGAAGCGGCTGTTATCTATGTGGTGAATGATGGCCTGATGAAGCCCGAAAGCGAAACCAATTTCGGCGCTAAGAAAGATGCCATTTGCAGCGAGATCATCACCAGCCTTCATATCAAGAGCGGCGCCGATAAAAAAGAGCCCGATGCCTATAAGTGGGCCCTTTCCGAAGGCTTGATCGATGAATCCTTTTCAATGGATAGCCCCATGACTTATGCCCATGCCTCTTCTGTCCTTTATCGGTATATGGTAAAGATCGAAGGAATGAAGCCTATCGAGATCAATCAAGAGATTAAGGATGCGGAAAAAGAATTTCCTCATCTCGATAGGGAAGCGATCGTTGCAATGCATTGGTGCAATTCGAAGAAAATTATTGCCGGCCCTTCTGAAGAGGAAAGCATCTATAAGTTTATGGATGTTGTAATTATGCGTTATCAGTTGGCTGTTTATCTCCAACGAATGAAATATTCATAATTTAGTCCAAAATAAAATAACCGAGCGCAACTTGCGCTCGGTTATTTTATTTTGGCTTATTTTTTTATCTTAAATTCTATGGTGCAGAGGATACCCAGAATGGAAAGCCCTGTCCATACCAAGACCAGATTTCCCCATCCTATGGTGCCAACCGCATTGGCAAAAAGGGCGGAAGCGGCAGCCGCGGCGATATAACTTAAAAAATCCAAAAATCCTGTTGCGGAAGAAACCATTCCCGTATCCCGCAGACTTGGGCAATAGCGGCTCCAAAGGAGGGATGCGGTGCAGTCGGCGGAGAAGATTGCAATGGTGATGAGAATGGCATTGGTGATGCGTTCCTCAACGCACCATGCGCCAAGGAAGGTGATAGCAGAAAGGCTCATGAAGATCAGCATGGCAAGCTCCATATTATATCGAAGCTTCTCATATAAGAAGATGGCGGCAAAGATGCAGCAGGAGAGCAGAATGGAAGCAAGGGTAAAAAGAAGCGCTGCTTTTTCGGTGGAAAACCCAAGCCGCTGGGAAAAATATGTTGGAAGCCAGAATACCACTGAAGTGCGGATCACACCTGTAATGGCGGAGATAAAGCTGAATCGAATAATGCGATATTTGATTAAAAGCTTAATTCCGCCTGCCTTTCCTTCCTCGTTCCGAGGCCGATATTGCCCATAGCGCAAAATCCCTTTTCGCTCCATCAACTCAAAAGCAAGGAAGCAGATCAGCCCCATTCCGATCAGAGTGGCGCTGCTGATGGCAAAAACGCCTTTCCAAGCAAGGAACATGGCAAAAAGCCCTGCCATCGGGGTGCCGACAAAGGAGGCAAAGGTATATCCGATGCTGCATCGGGTGGCATAAATCGGCTCGGTATTTTCGGCCACCAGCTTGGTCATCGGCCCATAGATCATGGAGAGGAAAAAGCCGGTCAGGCCATAGGAAATATAACTGAAGAGGGGGGAACCGCCGGCGAGGGAGAAGAGGAAGTTGCAAACCCCTGCCAAAATCAGGCCAAAGCCAATCATATATTTGGCTTTGATCTTATCTCCGATAATGCCGTTGATGAGCTGGCCCACCGCGTAAGTAACAAAATAAAAGGAAGAAAGCCCCCCGATCAATTCGGTGGAAAAGCCTCCGCTTTCAATCATTCCGGGGGTAACTGCCCCTAAAATATTTCTTGCGATATAAACCGCTAAATAGGATAGGGAACACATTCCTCCCAATATAAATGCATTTTTAACTGCAGGTTTCATGGTGATTTTCATTTTTTATCCTCAATCGCAAACATTATGAGAAGCCAAAATCTCTTTTAGCCGATGATTATGCCCTGTTTCTTTATTTAAAATATGGCGATGCAGATAATCGCAAAGGGCATCAATAATAAATAATTGAGTTTGCCGCGTTTTTTGAAACCTTCCCGTTAGAAAAGAATCATCAGCGGCAGTCAAAAGGGTAAGGTCGGCAATTTTCGCAAGAGGAGAAAATTGATGGGAAGTAATGGCAAGGATCGGAACCTCTCGCTCCTTGGCATAGTTCACTGTATCAAGGATCTCTTTGGTGCGGCCGGATGCAGAGATAGCAATCATCAGGCAATCCTTATCCAAAAGAGTAGCCGAAACGGCGCCGATGAGCGGATCGCTGATAAAGGTGGCGGGAATTCCAAGCTGAATCAGTTGATAGCAAAAATCCTGCGCTGCAATTCCGCTATGGTAAATACCATAGATCTGAATGTTTTTTGCCCGAAGAAGGAGTTCCACCGCTTTGATCAGTGTTTCTTCGTCATTGAGCGAAAGGGTATTTTCAAAATTCAAATTGCTTTGCTCAATGCTTTGGCGAATCAATCCTTTCATCGAGTCATGCTGCTTAAGATTGGTATTTTCAGGCGCTTGATAGGTTTGCAGATCTTTTGCAATTCGAAGCTTGAGCGCCGAAAAGCCATCGCAAGAGAATTTTTTTGCAAAGTTATGAATACTCCCTTGGGCCACTCCGATCCGCTCCGCCAGTTTTGAAATATAAGCCCGCAAAAAATCATCGGGGCGCTCTAAAAGATAAGCGGCAATTTTCTTCTCTGTTTTGGTCAGGCAATCATATTGGGTTTTCAACAATGTAAAAAGATTATCTGCCATGTTGTCTCCTCTTATGAAATGAGTTCAAAAAATAAATTTACAACAATGATATTATCACAATAATAAGAGACTGTCAATAGAAAAGAGAGATTAAGATTTTTCTTAATCTCTCTTTTCTATTTTATTATTAATTGCCTGCATCGATTGATCTAATTGAGCAATCTTTTCGGCGCATTTCTTTAGTTCTTTTGCGATCTCTTCCGCATTGGGAAGATCCTTTTTATATTTCATTTTGTGCTCAAGACTTGCCCAAAAGTCCATGGCAATGGTTCTTAATTGGATCTCTACCTTGATTTCGCGTTTTTCTTCCGGCAAAAAGATGGGGATTCCGATAATCAGATGAAGGCTTCGGTAGCCCGAATCTTTTGGGTTTTTAATATAATCTTTGGCGCGGATGAGCCGGATATCATCCTGCATCAGAAGATAATTTGCCAAAAGATAAACATCTTCGGGGAAGGCGCAGATCACTCGCACCCCTGCAATATCGCAAACCTCATTGCGGATATTTTCGATTGTGAGAGGCAAACCCTTTCGCCAAAGCTTTTCTAAAATGCTCTTTGGGCTTTTCAGGCGGCATTTAATGGTTTCGATGGGATTTCGTTTTTGGGAAAGAGAAAGATTTTCGTTAAGAACCTTCAGCTTGGTTTCAATCTCCATCATTGCGCAGCGATAATCATTCATCATCGCTTTGAATTCTTCTTGGCTTTTAAAAAGACCTATCAATTTTTCGGCAGCTTTGGGGTCGATTTTGGTTGTGGTTAAAGCTTCTTGGGGCATAATGGCTCCTTCCGTTATTCATTCATAATTATTATATGAAAGAAATGTGAAAAAATATGGCCATTCTTTTTTAAAAATTCGTAAACGAATGTAATTTTAGCGAATTTTGACATTTTTTCCGTTCAATTTGCTAAAAAGATGCAATCAGTTGCCCTGCAGTTATGGTTGAAAACAGAGAAATTGCGGGAAGATTATTGCAATGTTCCTAAATATGCGCTATAATGAGGTCGAAAATATAAAAGAAGGAGAAAAGTATTATGAAAAAGACCATTTGCAAATATGAATACGATACCGAAAAAGCAATCATTGTAAAGAAGGTTACCTGCGGTAATTTCGGCGATGCCGATGGCTATGAGGAAACCCTTTATCAGACTGCAGACGGGAAGTATTTCATCTATGTCAACGGTGGTGCTGAATCCATTTATGCTAAAGAAGATATTAAGCGCATCGGCAAAGATAAAGCTGAAGAGTGGATCAAAGCCCATAACTAAAAAATTAAAATAAAAACAGAGCAATTCCCTCGGGAATTGCTCTGTTTTTTTAGACTGTCAAAAAAGTCCCCGACCGCAGAAAACTGAAGAGAGCAAACAGATTGTACCAATCAATAAGTCAAGAAGGAGAAAGAGATGTCGTTCTTTCTTTTTGTTCTCTTTAAAAGGAAAAAATCCGCATGGTAATGCGGATTTCATTAGAATTTTCTGCTATCCGCCAAACCGCTCTCTACCGTGCGTCAAACCTAATGGTAACCGTTCCATTTTGCTCAATAGCAAAACACCACTTATACCATTAGGTTCTCCTTTTCCCCAACAAAACTTTTGTTTTG